>JBDUCB010000137.1:0-8698 GCA_040003695.1 bacterium | reverse complement strand
AGCCAGCCGTTGGTAATGCAGTAATGCATGTTGAAAGGCTCGGTGTGATGCAGCTTGTGATGCGACGGTTCCAAGACGAGTCGGGTGCGTTGCAGCCACCGTGCAAACGTTGAAACCCTCTCCTGATGCGCCCATTTGTGAAACTGGTTAGTCGCCACCGTCGCCGCCGATGTTAGCGCCACACAAATCACAGCAAACGCCAGCAAGCCGGATTCAGGCAGCAGCCACATCAAATAAAGACAGCCCGTTAGTAACGGAAAGGCGAGGATGCAGACGTTGCCGACGGTCTCAACAAGATTATGTGTGCAGATGTCGCGCGGGTAGACGTGATGCATGCGAAAAGGCTTGACCAAACTTGGACCAACCACCGGCGTGTCCACCGAACAATAGGTGTCCGCGGCCCAGTGCACAATTCCGGAAACAAGATCGCCGCCGATCACACCGAGAGGAATCGCCAATGCCACCAGCCAGAGTAAGTCGAGCTCGTACAGCCGAGAGGTGGCCCAGTGAAGATTGAAAGCGAATAGAATGGGGAAAACTATTGACGTCGCATACTCGAGAAAGGAATGCAACGGTCCTGAATGTTCTTCGATGCCGCTGTAATCTGATGAAGCGCTTGGTGCGCCGGTGTTGTTTGCTAAAGACGCTGACATGAAATGATTCCCCCAGAGTGGCCTGATTCAGATAACGTGCTCAAGTCGGGGGTTCTAACGTTGCTGAGCACTGTCAACTTCAACTCCGAGGATCTTCCTCGGTCGAGTACTTTACGGTTCCTGCCCGGTGATCGGATTTCTTTTCCAGGATTATAGTAAGATTGACTCGACCAGGATTGTAATAAGAATGTAATAGCTGATTCGCTTAGCAATGACCCAACTTTCCCACATCGATAACGAAGGTCGCGTGAAAATGGTCGATACAAGTGATAAGGCGACGACCACGCGACGTGCCGTCGCCTCTGCGCGCGTATTGATGACGGCGGAGACAATCGCTGCCGTCAAACAACATCGCACGCCGAAGGGCGACCCCCTGGAGGCCGCGCGGCTTGCCGGAATTATGGCTGCCAAACGAACCGCGGAGTTGATACCTCTTTGCCATCCACTGCCGCTCACCCATGTAGACGTTAAGGCGCGGGTCGAGGCTTTTGGTGTGAACCTGGAATCAGAAGTTTACACAAATGCGCAGACCGGCGTTGAAATGGAAGCCCTCACCGCGGTGACAATAGCAGCCCTGACCATTTACGACATGTGCAAGGCGCTGGATAAGTCGATCACTATTTCCGACGTCCGTTTGGAAATAAAAAGTGGCGGCAAGTCTGGCGATTATCGACGGCAATGACCGACGGGTCCTAATACAAAAGAACAGGCAAACGATCCACTAAATCACACTAACCAACACTAATGGGTTCGTGAAGTTTCGTGTAACTTCGTGGATAGTTTTTATCACGTGGAGGAGCGAAGGATCTCATAACAGGGCACTACCAATGGGACGCTGGGTCTTGCCAGCAGAAACCGGGAACCTCATGTCGCGCAGCGTCGTTTACCATCGTGCCCGTTGTTGAATTGAGGATACGATGAAAAACTTCAAACTTGGCATTCATCGAGATGCACGACCCCAGGCCACTTTGCTGCTAACAGCAGCGGTCCTTTCGATTGTGCTTTGGTTCATCCCCTTTGCCGAGGTGCTTACTTATCCATTCCGTCTTTTCGTCACTTTCATACATGAGGGCGGGCATGCGATCGCCGCTTTGCTAACTGGAAACTCCGTAGAAAGTTTGAGCATCGCGACTAATGCGAGTGGCGAGACTTATACGACGCAGGGTGGCCTGTTTTCGCAGATGCTGGTTTCCAGCGCGGGTTACATCGGCTCGATGGTCTACGGAGTTGCGCTGCTGGTAATGATCCGCAAAGCGGTGGCCGCACGAGTTGTACTTATCGCTTCGGCCGCATTGGTTTTTCTGCTGACTATGGTCTACGGCGTTTACAAGCCAATGGTTTCCGGTGCAGCGTGGTCCGGTGTTCCCTTCACTTTTTTCGCCGGCACCTTATTGACACTCGGCCTCGTGGCCGTCGCCAAGCTTGCGAACTCGCGCATCGCCACGTTCTTCGTTAGTTTTTTGGCGGTTCAGTGTGTTCTTAATGCCCTGCTTGATTTGAAAACCGTGTTCTTTCTTTCGACGCCTTTTGGGCCAAGACTACCCAGCGACGCTGTCAACATGGCAAGTGCGACGGGAATCCCGGCGCTGGTTTGGGCCACGGTCTGGATTGCAATCTCGCTCAGCATTCTTTTACTGACTATGCGACTGTACGTTGCGGGCAGAAAGAAGCAATTCCAACTGGATGCGCCGCTCGGAGAAATACCAATTGCCTTGCCGGCCCCAATCCGTGCGAGTCAGGGCCTACATGGTTGGAGCCAGGAGCAGTCGACGAAATCGAATTCTTTGTGATTAGCCGGCCAGGCAAAAGCCGGCTTAGAAATGAAAGCTGTAACGACCGGTCACGCTTCTTCCCGGTCCCTCAATTCCCCAAGCCAATCCGCGATAGTTTTTGTCCGTGATGTTCTCGAAGTCGAAAGAGACTTCAGAGTTCTCGAAGCGATAACCGCCGCGGATGTTAATCAAACCATAGCCAGGGATGTGATCGAAAAGTGGTGCCGAAGCGGCGCTACGCAACACACGATTCTGCACCTGCGAAAGCGTTTCTCCAGTCTGGATCAAAATCGTCTCGTCGCCGGTTGCGCAACGACCGTCCGGGCCGGGATTAACCAGCCCACGCACGCAGGCGCCGCGGCGGAAGAAGTTGGCAATCTGCCCGCGCGAGCGCGTGGCGCCAGTACGACGGTCACCAAGGTCGAGCGACGACAGACGACTCTGCCGACCAGCCAGCGTCGAGTAACCTTCGAGCCAGAAATGTTCGCCAACCGGAGCATAACGCAGCCGCAGAAAACCCGTAGGGGCCGGAGTGCCGCCTTCAATGTTTGGCGGCAGGCCCGTGGCTTTGTCTTTGGCGTGGATGTAAGTGAAGTTACCTCCAAAAGTCCAATCGCGATGAAGGCGGGCATCGAGCGTGTATTCAAGTCCCCAAATGCGCGCATTGGTAAAGTTAGCTCGAATTAACACCGGTGATCCGCTGGACAGCGGAACTGCAACCCAACCTTGTACTGGATCCTGAAAAGTAATTTGCTGATCGCCGAGAAACTTCCCGACTGAGCCTAGCGGCAGAATCAGTGCCTGTTTCACTATCGCCTGGTTGACGTCATTCAGAAACCACGTCAGGTCGGTATCGAACCGTCGATGACGAAATCGCACGCCGACATCAAAATTGTTGCTGACTTCCGACCGCTGCTTCTGCACTGGAATGCCTGTCGAGACAGCGTCGGGACCGGCGGTTGTCCCCACCGTCCCGCCCAGCGCCGATGAGCTGGCGAAGTCAGTTTCAAAGCCGTCTCCTGTCAGGCCAAGTGTACCCAAGTCGGTGATGTTAGGCGCACGAAATCCCCGGCTGTAGTTGAACACAAGACTAAAAGAATGAATGGGCGTGACAACTGCCCCAATGCGTCCGGAAAAATCGTGAACTCGCAAGCTGTCATCCGGCCATAGTGGCTTGCCTCCAACAACCGGACTATTCCCCGCGCGCGCCACGTAAGAGGAGCGGTTGAATCGCAAGGCGCCGCTCAAGCGCAGTTTCTTCGCAAGGGTTTCGTAAGTGTCCTGAAGGAAAACTCCGTACGCGTTATAACGCGCGCCATTGGGCACGCGCGGGCGCGTCAGTGTCGTTACGTTGGAAACCGGATTGACGGCGAATGCCGGAGCCTTCACAGTTTCATGATAGAAGTCGGTGCCGATCAGTACTGTGTTTCCGCGACCAAGCTGTTTGTCTAAGAAACCACTGAACCCGAAAACCTGGGTTCGTTCATACTGGTGCGTGATGTCGCCGTTAGGATTTCCCTGACCCCCTTGATTGACTCGTTCCTCGCGCTGGGCGTTGTAGGAAAAAGTCAACGAGGCGTTATCAAAAAAGCCCATTCCCTGTTTTAAGTAACGCCCGTAAAAAAGATCGTTCATCAAATTGCGCAAGTCAGCGATTAAGTTTCCGTCGCCACCCAGCGTCTGATCGTAGCGCTTGCCGCCGTCCTGCTGACCGCGCTGGTAGTGAAGTATGAACTGCTGATCAGAATCGGGCGCATAGCTCATGCGAAGTAATCCGCCGTACTGCGTAAACGCAGTATCGGTTAAACGGTTTCCAAGTAAGTTCGAAGGCAATCCGAGGAAGCGTGTAACTGCTGCATGCGGATCGAGGCCATTGCCCGGCCGCAAAGTGTTCACCCTCCTGGCGGCCACATTACCGAGCAGGCCAAACCGTCTGGTGCCGTAACTCACAAGCGTGTTACCGCCAAACGATAGGTCCGAACTGGTGAAGAACGTGTTCACCTCACCGTGAGTCTCTGGCGACGAATAACCAAACTGAGGCGTGCGCGAAACGAGTTGCAATGTGCCGCCGATTGAGTCGGAGCCATATTGGGCGCTGTTTGGCCCACGTAAGACTTCCACCGTTGTTAGATTGCTAGGATCGTTGAGATCCAGGAACGTATTGATGCCGCCGCGCATCGCAGAGGTCGTGTAACGAACTCCATCTACATACACTGCTACCTTATTTCCCGTCAGGCCACGCACAAAGACTCCGGCAATCGTGGGGCTGGTGCGCTGCAGACTCAGGCCAACTTCCTCATCCGCGACTTGCGCCAACACACCGGTCGTGCGTTCTCGAATCGCGTTCTCTGAAATGATATTCAATGCCTGTGGTACTCGATCCTTTTCCTGGGCCTGCCCAGTGTCCGCCGTGACCGTAATCTGGTTAGTGACTGGTGCTACTTCAAGAACCACGTCCAAAGTCATGGTTCCCTGACTGAGCAGTATAGAAACTCGATGGGCCGCAAAGCCTGACTGAGTAATCCTGATCTCGTAGGAACCGCGAGATATGTTGTCAAATCTGAAAGCGCCATTGGGATCGGTCGTGGTAACGCGAAGAAGTGCTTGCTGTGGATGCAGCAGGCTCACCTCTGCGCCGCTGATTATTGCGCCATTCTGATCCTTCACCGTTCCGCTTATGTCGGCCGCTGGCTGTTGAGCCATCGTGCGAATTCCGCCAACGAGCACAAATATTGTGACGATTAATAGTGAGGCAGGGTGCGATAAGTTTTTCATATTTCCTCTTGCCTGAGCGCAGAAAGCCGCATGGTTTCGTGGGAATTATTCGGAAAGCAGACTGTAATGGGGTCTTGGAAGTACTACCAGCCTTCGTAACGGGGATTGACCGGTTAAGGCGCTCGCTGCCTGAGTTTCATCTCAAGGCGACGACAGCCTGCTCGATGAGAGAGTGAGCTTCGGCAAACACAACAGGATGCCGAGTTAATAAGAGAAGCACGATGAAAAACGTCGCCGCTGAGCTCCAGCCAAAAACTCTTGCTGAAAACGCAGCTTTCGCCTGCGTTTGATTCCCAGGCGCGGCTAGATCCATCAGCCGGCCTACCCGGCTACGAATCCCTTTCGCTTCATCATCGCCTAACAGAAAAACTCCAGCCGGCATTGTCGGCCGCGTTCCGTGCGGAATGATGCGAGCGATCTTTACCAGCGCCGAGGCGAGATCGAGGGCTACACCGTTTCCCTCTTTGGCCGCCTGTTCATCGGCTGCTTCCTCGGCAGCTTCGGCCCATTCGCGATCAAGCAAACGCCCGCTGGGGATTAGCAAAAGCGAGTCCCGGCACGCGCGCAACATGCCGCGTTTTAGGTTGTCGCGCGCTATTAGATGCCCGTTCTCATGCGCCAGCGCTGCTTTGATCTCTTCATTAGTAAGCATTGCCAGCAGGTGTGAAGCAATGAACAGTCGTGGTCTGAGAACGCCAACGATGGCTATTACAGGAAAGGCGTGATCGATGCGGTAAGTTTCAATACTCACACCAGGCACTGTTATCTGCCGGCCCTGTGTAATCCAGTCCGCTGTTAAGCGCGCCGTCGAACGCCATGCCGCAACGCTGCGAGCTGCGGCCAGGGCGATACCGATAGCCGAAATCAATGCGAGCACCGCCAACTTAAAACTTACATTCTCGCCTGTGTGGCGCGGTTCGTATGCGAGATATGCGGGCGCAAACAACAGCACCACGCAGAGGACGGCGACGAGCGCCGGAAGAATGCGAAGCATAAAAATCAAACGCGCGCGTGATAATGCGGACCAGCGACGCGTCGAGCCGCCGAACACGCGCCAAAATGCTCCCGTCAATAGCGAAGCAAGACTATTGAAAGTCAGCAGCGTTGCCAGCAATAAACAGAGGCCCAGGAGTTCGAACACAATCAGTTCCTTTGCTTTAATTCTCTGCGCTTCTCTTTGATTAAGCGATCCAACTCATCCAACAGCTCGCGATCTCTTTCGCTGACCTTATCCACGATACATGCCAGCAATGGCCCCACTGCATCGGCGCCATGTCCGAGCAGGCCATCAATCACGTCTTCTCTAATTCCCTGCTCTAATTCGGCGCGGGAAACAGCCGGCAGATAGACGAAAGCGCGGCCATCTTTTCGGCGCGTTAGCAGCCGCTTCTTGAAGAGCCGGTCCAGAGTGGTCATCAGCGTCGTGTAAGCGACGCTTTCTCCGAATGCCAGGTAAACATCGCGAACACTGGCTTCGTCCCGGCGCCAAATCTCATTCAGTACTGCGCGCTCTAGTTTGCCCAAAGCCTGGACCGCGACTTCACGCGGCCTTCTGAATCCGCGGAGTGTAAACTTGCTAATCATGGCGGAAAATATAAGAGTCGCTCTTGACGCTGTCAATGTTGCAACGTCTTCCTGTTATGCTAAAATCCGGAAACTTTCGGTGAGTTACTAGCAGTTTTTCAGTCAAACTTCTAAAAGCGATAGCCATGCGCTCCTCCAATCGCCAAGGCATTCTTCCTGCCAGCGCTTACAAGCGTGAGCAGGCCGGAATTTCTCGACGCAAGCTCTATCCGGTTACTGCTTTCTATACAGCCTTTGCCGTATTCATGCTGGTGCTGGGATTGCGCACGAGCCATCCTTACGAAGCTCTGGTCTTCTTCCTCCTTGGCATTCCGCTTTGGACGTTTACCGAATACACGTCGCATCGCTGGGTATTTCATCGCCACTGGCCGATGTCAGAAAGGAAGTACAAAAAGTACTTCACTTACCTGTCTCATAAGTTTCTTGACCCAACTCACTTTGGACATCATGAACGTCCGTTCGACGGCGAACACATAAACGGTCACTTGAAGGATCTGCTTCCGGTTTTTGCTGTAACGCTCCCGGTCAGTCTTCTCTTCCCAACCTATACGGTCCCCATGTTATTGGCCGGCGTGTTTCAATGCTATGTACTTGAAGAGTGGATTCACCACGCCGAGCACTACTACAATTTTAAGAACTCATACTTCCGTCACATCAAAAAGTCTCATCTCTATCACCACAGCTCTCGCGGTATAGATCGCGGCTACGGCATTACGAACGCGTTCTGGGATGTCGTGTTTGGAACTCGCTTCCCGCCACACATTCGCCAGCGACTCTTCGGCCCGTCGCGATTTTCGCGTACCAACCCGCAATTTCAGCAACCAGGGACGTACAACGTCGACAGCCGGGGCTTGCAGTGACAACAGGCGGGACTTACGCCCTCGTCACCGGAGGTTCCAAAGGTCTGGGGAAGTACTTTGCCCGAGCGCTCGCCGCGCGCAATCGGAATCTAATCCTGGTAGCCCGCTCGAAAGATAAGCTTGAGGCTGTCGCGAGCGAGCTGCGGAACTCGCACGGAATTCTGGCCGAGCGCCTGGAATTGGATCTGGCGGCGCCTGGAGCGGGACTACAACTCGCGCGTAACCTGCGCGAACGGAATCTCCGCGTTGATTTGCTTGTGAACAACGCCGGCTTTGGTGAGCGCGGAGAGTTTTTGCAGCTACCCCTCGAGCGCCAGATTAAGATGATCCATCTGCATAACACTTCGGTGGTCGAGCTGACTTATCAACTACTGCCGGCAATGATCGAAAGCGGGCGCGGTGGCATCATTAATGTTTCTTCAATGGCCGGCTTTCAGCCCGTCCCTTACGCGGCCCTCTATTCCGCCAGCAAATCTTTTCTCACCACCTTCTCGATGGCGTTACGCGAAGAGCTGCGGCCTTCTGGCGTGAAGGTGGTTACGGTTTGTCCCGGCCGGCTGCGCGCCGATCCTGAAGATGCAGAAAATCAGGAGAAGAGACAGAAGGTTCCGGGTGGCGAGCAACGTCATGAAGAAGTAGTCAGCGAGACTTTAAAGAAGTTGGACAGCGGTGGCGGCCTCGTTATTCCCGGTCGGATTAATAGACTAACCGTTCGCGGCCAGCGCCTCATGTCGTTGAATGCTGTTCCAAAGATTGTGGCGCGACTATCCAAGTCCTAAGCCCCTCCGTCAGCGAAATTTCAATACTGATACACATTGCATGGGACTCGCCAGCCGGTACGGCTCTGCCGTTACGGTGTGCGGCAAGTCTCTGACCTGCCGGCTTGGCCTCTCGTGTTTTTGTGGTCTCCGACCAAGTTCGACGGTCAGAGACCGTAAACGATTAGTTGACCCTTACGGCAAGTCAGAGACTTGCCGCGCACCGGAACGGCCGAGCCGGTTGCCACAACGTGTGAAAGTGCATCAGTACCTAATCTTGAGGCCATTTCGCCTCC
>JBDUCB010000125.1:0-8716 GCA_040003695.1 bacterium | reverse complement strand
CTCAGCCATGGGCGGGTGCTGCTGGCCGACAACCAGAACACCACGGTCATCACCGTCGTCCTTAACACGTCCCAGATTAAAGACTTCCCAACTCAGCTTTTGGGCGCGAGACCTACCGGCGCAACTGCTGAGGCAGACAACGCACGATGTCTTTCAACCGGCGAAACTGTGCCAAATCTAGGTGGACAAATGTTTCGTTACGAAAAGTTGGAGTTGAATGGGGCGAGCGCGCTCATCGTTTCCGACAACGGTGACGCGCTGGTAACAGTCAACAAAGTCGGCAAGGGCACCGTAGTCTTTTCCGCTCTGCCGGATCTACTTGGCGAAGATGAACGAATCACACCTTTCGCCGCTCACATGCTCGCGCACGTCTTCGCCGGTGCCACGCCTGTCAAAGTAAACGGCGACGTCGAGTATCTAATAAATCGCAATGCGGACGGTTGGGTGGTAACGCTAATCAACAACAATGGCGTTTACAAACCACAACAGGGGATGGCCCAGGTGGATCGCAGCGCGGTGGTTACGGCAACTATCAGCTTGCCTTCACAAGAAATTAGAACTGCTGTTGACTGGATTAGTGAAAAGAGTATCGACGTGAAAAATCAGAATGGCGGGGGCGCAGTTAGCATAAGCATTCCGCCCGGTGGAATTTCAATCGTCGAGCTGAGAACTCAGTCCGCCCCCACAAAACATTGAATTGTACGGCGCTGCCGACGCGCCGCAGCGCGACTAATTGTTATTTTGCGCCGCTATGTTTTCTTACCGCTTGTTTGACTTCTGATTCGGCTGCCGCCAAACGACCATCCGGCGCCGCTTCAGGCTCCTTGGACACACCGTTCTGCCGCACGGCCGGAACACCCAAAACATGGCGCTGCAATGCTGCGTCAGCCACTTCCGCCTGACCACTCAGATTGAGAAGCTTCACGACTGCGCGGCGAACCTCGTCGTTTTCATGTTCCTCAATCGCTTTGACTAAAGGTTGCACCTCACCGGCCTTCGCCATCACAAAAAGAATAGACAGCGAGTTGTAAGTCTCTTCGCGGCTTTCGCTCACCAGGTTGTCAATCGCTTCGGCGGCAACGCCGGAAGCAGCTATTGCCGAGCCGATATTTCGTCGCCGTTCGTTAGAGCCTTCTTCCAGAGCACGGTTAAATAGATCTACCGTGCGTGCAGGCTCCACCTTTCGCAAAGCTCTTGCGGCCGCGTTGCGCACATGCGGTGAAGAATCGTCAAAAGCGTTGACGATCAGGTTAAATGCTTCCCGGGATCCCGAGCGCCCCAATTCCGCAATCGCAGCGGCACGCTTATAAGGATCGATACTGGAAAGATAAGAGGCGATAGCAGGTGGCACGTCATCACTCAGCTGTTCCGTCGCTGATTCACTGGCTGTTGCATACACCGGCTGGCTTTCCCTGGCAGGTTCGACTAACAACGGCGTCGAATCGAAAGCGGCATCTGTCTCGATGTCTTCCGCAATCTCACTGGTCTCACTAGCCGAGAACTGTTCGGCAGACGCGAGCGCCTGTTGTTCCACTTCATAACGTTCTCGTAACTGTCTGAAGCGCGCTTCAACTTCCGTGCGCCGCAGTACTGCTTCTTCCAGCCGCGGCCGTTCTTCCTCTTCGAGGCGACGGAACATTTCGATCTCTTCTTTAATGCGCTTCTCTTGTTCCGATCTCGCCTGCGCCTCTACTGCCACAGTCCGGCGCGTAGTTTCCAACCGCGCTAAGATCTGTTCTTCTTCAATACTCCGCGCGTGCGCCTCTGCCTCGATGCGCTGCAGCTTTTCAGCAGCCAGCTTATAGGCTTCGTCCGATGTATGCCTGCGCATCTCGGCTTCCTCGATACGCTTGCGAGCTTCAGCGTCCGCAATTCGTAAGCTTTCAATTTGGGTCAGCAGTTGTTGTTCCTTCTCGGCCCTTGTTTTGGATTCAGCTTCTGCCTTCTGGCGCATTTCCGCGAGCTCTTTGAGCCGGGCCTGCTCTTCTTCAGCAACGCGGCGAGTTTCTTCTGTCAGTCTTTGATGTTCATCGATGCTCCGCTGCCGAGTCTCTTCGAGTTGGCGGCGCTCTGCTGCCAACCGTTCGTTCAGCTCAGACTCCAGTTGCAGGCGTTCCGCCTCGGCCTGATTGCGGGCTTCTTCTGCCTTGCGCATGCGTGCCCGCGCTTCGACAAGCAACTCGGCTTCTTTTTCGGCTTTAGCTCGAGCAGTCTCAACTTCGGCACGCCGATGCGCGACTTTTTCGAACGCAGCACGCAAGGTTTCTTCGTCGCGCCGCAATCGTTCCAACTCCGACTGATGTTGCTCGGCAGCTTCCTGACGCAGTCGCTTGGCCTCGAGCAGTCGAGCTGCTTCCGCAGCTTCGGCGCGTGCGGTTTCAATGCTCATCCGTTCGCGCACAAGTTGCTCTGCTGATTGACTACGTCGTTCCGCTTCGAGTCTGAGACGCGCTTCGTCTTCGGCAAGTCGCCGCGCTTCTTTATCCGTATCGACGCGGGCCTTTTGTTCCGTCAATATCGCCTTGGCATCTTCCGCCTTGCGACGCTCGGCCTCTTCATAAGCCTGTTTCCGCAACTCCTCTTCTTCGTCATGACGAGCGGCAGCTTGGGTCCTTATCTTCGCTTCGGCTTCGATACGACGCCGAATCTGTTTTTCGGCTTCCTTGCGAGCTGCGACGAGGTCGATTATTTGACCTTCAAGTTCCTTCAGTTTCGTTCTGACTTCGTTTTCTTCGACAAGTAGTTGTTGCGGATCTTTCGTTGCAGAAGCTTCTGTAACGGCTGGTTGTGAAACAGATGACGCTGGTTCTTTAGCCTTCTCAAACGCGGGCTGCTGCGCCCTCACAGTTTTAGCCTGCCCAACACGGGCTGGTGGTCGCTTTGCGGCAGGCGTTTTTGTCGCCGCCGGCTTGGCGATACCCTCAGTCGGGGCATTGCTGGCGGCAGTCGCATCTCCGAACTGAGCTAGTACCTCATTCGCAGTCGCGCGCACCGAGGCATCAGCGTCAAAGAGCGCGGCAATTAGATGCGGTGTGGCGCGCTGGCTGCCTGCTTCTGCCAGAATGCGAGCGGCTGTGGCCCGCGTCTCCGCAGACTCGCCCGCGCGTAAATCGCGTACTGCCTGATCGAAATCTTTAGAGGGCGCGAATTCGGGCGAGGACGCAGTCTTAGCTCTACGCTGTTGGGGAGCAATCGCAGGCTGGTCAGCTTCCGAGCGCTCTTGCTGGGTGGCAGTTTGATTGGGCTGATCCTCTGATTCCATTTTCACTTCTTCATCAACGGGCTGAGCAGGCGGAGCGACCGGGATGGCCGGCGCATTATTTCTGTTCACTACAGTTTCAGTCGCCACGTTTTCTTCACCCTCCTGATGGCCCCCAATAAAATCGCGTACGGCTCCGATCGCTGCTTTAACTGAGGACTTCGACTTCGGCTTTGCGGAAGACAAGCTGGGCACCCCCGGGGTTTTTGATCAATTGCGCAAGACTATAAATAAAGATAGTCCGATTCGGCGATTTCTTCTACAGAAAACGCAAATTTTCCGTTTTTTGACTAGAAGCTGCTGTCAAAACACTTTAATCATTATTTGATTTGTTATCGATTGGGCATCATTCGCCCCCTTCGCTACAATGCTAAAAGGCATCAAAGGTACAGGAGCTACGTCATCTGCGCGCGTAAAAGATCGATACCTTCCGGTTGGTATGGAAGAACAGGGTGAAATGACATTCAGAATTCAAATTAGGTTCTTGCTCGTTGGTAGTCTAATTTTGCTGCTTAGTGCTTCAATCATTTGCGGGGCGCGCAAAATGCAAAGGCTTAGCAACGGCATGTGGGGTGGTCAACACATCCGCATTCAAATTGCCGATGGTTCGGCGCAGGTCGAATACGACTGTGCGAACGGCGAGATTAGCGGGCCATTTACGGTCGATCGGCAGGGACATTTCAGTTGGAACGGCTTTTTCATCCGCGAACACCCCGGACCGATCCGCCGCGACGAAGTACCGTCGAAACAGCCGGCGATTTATTCCGGCTCTATTGCGGGCGACACGATGACGTTAACAGTTAAGCTCGCAGACGCCGGAGATTTGATTGATAGCTTCACGCTCAAACGCGGCAGTCCGGGACGAGTCTGGAAGTGCAAGTGAGATCAGTGAGCAGTGAGCAGCGAGCAACCCGCGGCGATTCACAATTCACGATTTACGATTTACGATTTACGTCGAGAGATGTTGAAAGTGGCTCGCAAATTTTTGATACGTGGCGACGTGCAGGGTGTCGGCTATAGATTTTTTGCGCAACGCGCTGCAGCCAAACATCAGGTCCTGGGTTACGTCCGAAATTGCGCCGACGGAACGGTTGAGGCCCTCGCTGAAGGGCCGCCGCTGAATGTTGATGAGTTTAGGAACGACCTCGCGGCTGGGCCACAATGGTCGCGGGTTGAGCACGTTGAAGAAATCAGCGTCGAACCGACCGGACTCTATTCCAGTTTTAGGATTGAGCCGTAATTGTTAGTGGTTAGTTGTCAGTTGTTATTTGCAGCACTATCCAATAACCACCAACTACTGACGACTGACCACTAACCACTGACCACTGACCACTACCCAATATGGATGATCTGAAAAGACTGATACGCGAAGTGCCGGATTTTCCAAAGCCCGGCATTAACTTTTATGACATCACGACGCTGCTAAAACATCCCGACGGCTTGCGCAAAACGGTAGACGCGCTGGCCGCTGAGTATGAAGGCGAAAAGGTAGATACGGTTATCGGCGTCGAAGCCCGCGGTTTCATCTTTGCGCCGGCACTCGCCTATCACCTCGGCGCGGGTTTTGTTCCGGTGCGAAAGCCAAAAAAACTGCCGGCTGAATGCGCGTCAATTTCTTATGATTTGGAATACGGTCAGGACACGCTCGAAATTCATCGCGACGCCGTTGGCAATGGACACAAAGTCATTATTGCAGACGACCTGTTGGCCACCGGCGGAACAGCAAAAGCCGTTTGCAACCTGGTTGAGCAACTCGGTGGCAGTGTTGTTGGCTTGGTGTTTGTCGTGGAACTGGAATTCTTACCCGGACGCGCGAAGCTCGAAGGATATGACGTCAGATCGTTGATAAAGTATCAATCCTAGCCAGTTGTCAGTTGTTAGTAGTAAGTGGTAAGTGGTCAACCTACAACTAACGACTAACAACTGACAACGGACCACTGACGAATGACGCCTTTACCATTTACCATTTACGATTTACGATTCACCAGTTCCTGCTCCCGTAGCTCAGTTGCATAGAGCGTCCGCCTCCTAAGCGGAAGGTCGCGCGTTGGAATCGCGCCGGGGGCACCACTAATCTAATAGTAAATGGTGAATAGTAAATAGCGGCAACTAGGCAGCCGCGTCAACGTTGTGTATTCCAGTCTTTCCGGTTCCCGCGATCGCCTACACATCGAGGAATTTTGCGCGATGTCTTGGTTCCGGCAGCATGCAGGATTCGTATTTGCCAAAAAGGCGATAGCGATTCCGAGCGACTAATTTGTATGCTGCGTCGCGCAATCTTCTCGGCAAGATATTTCCCAAGGCTGCCAGCTTCCATATCCCACCGAGTCGCCTCAGTAGAAACAAAATCGCGTCTGAACGCGCCAGTAGACTCTCCGTAGGTTGAGCGTGATCGACGATCACATAGACGGTGTCAAGATCGTGCGGGTCCCGACCGTGCCGTTGCAACAGAGCGCTGGCAAGCTCGCTTTGCAACGATGCGAAACGAAAGACGTCCTTCCTGTCATGCTTCAAAACAAACTGAACCAATCGATTGCAGAGTCCGCATACGCCGTCATAGAGAACAATCGGATTGATGTCGGAAGCAGACCCGCGTTGTATCTCGGAGCGCATAAGGGTTTCGGATATGGTAACACTTTGTTACCCATCCGCTGGATCACCTTCGAAGTAAAGGGGGACCACGCAAAGCGCAATCGCAAGTAAGAACGTGAGGGCCGCAGCCATTTTGATATTCAACCGATTGCGTTGAGAACAGTCGCCCCAGATTATACTCTTCATTTCCGGATCTCCTTTCACCTTAATTGCGTAAATCCTCTCCTGTTACGGAGCGGCTACGTTTCGACGGCAACGCTAAACCTTTGGGAACAGTTAGGAGATTAACGGTTGTGGTTGAGTAAAACTTGAGGAAGACTTGAGGTGTACAAGTAATTAAATGCGCGGTGAGTTGGGCGCTAAAACGCAAGACAACGACAACAGGCTTGCAAACCTACAGGAGGCAAGAGGGCCAGACAAAGGAAGTGAAAACTGATCAGTTATGACCATTCATAAGTTAGGGCGTATCCGAAAGCAGCCCGTGAGCAACCTCGCTGAACTTTGATCTATGGCTTCGGCGTAGAAAGCAGAAATACAGCAAAGGAAGCCAGCCAGTGTTCACCGGCATAGTCTCCGCTGGCAACGTGGGCCAGCGCGTCCGCGGCATGCGCTCGCGCCGCATCAGCAAGAATGCGTCGGGCCGGATCGTTTTTCGGCAGGTCCGAAGCAATACTGCGCATGCACCAGGCACGACTTAGATTAAGACCATCGAGGTGGACCAGCTTCGGATCGGTCCGATCTGTAACAACGGCGGGCCGCAACAAGCTCTTGAACCTCATGTTAGTTAGCTGTGGCAGGAAACGGTGAAACCAGAGGTGAAACTCAGCGGGCTTCATTACACGCCGCATCAGATCGGCTTCCATCAAAGCGGGCGAAAAGAAATCTTCACCGCCCGGCTCCCAATTACCCGGATAGTCCCTGTCCTTGCCAAAATATGTACGGCTGCGTTCGGCAATCAACGTCGCGAGTTTTTCGTTACCGGTCGTCTTTGCATAATCAAAGGCAAAGGCCAACCCAAAGGCCGTGTTCGGGTGAACTCCGGTGCGTATCGGGTAGGTTTGTTTTGGCAGGAACAGCAGGTACTGATTAGCCAACGCCTCAACGAGTGGCTGAAGATGTTTCGACCACTGCCTACCATCAGCATCGTTCCATAGCGAAAGTTCTTCGGCGAGTTTCAGCAACCACGCCCAGCCGTAGGTGCGTTCAAATGATTGCCGGTTAGGCGCCTTCAAATAGGCGACCTCAGCGGCGATATTTTCCGTCTTGAAATTTGAATCGAGAGCTTTCCGGATCTGTGAAGCTTCGGGAAGGTTTGGAAAAGTTCGCAGCAGTCGCACCAGCATCCAGTGGCCGTGAACGGATGAGTGCCAATCGAAACAACCATAGAACGCTGGATGAAGCTTCTTCGGATTGTCGACTTCGCGACTGTCGTTCATTACGTGATCGGGCTTATTTGGATATTCGCGCGTGATGCACTTTAAGGCAAGACTCGCGAAGTGCGACGCCTGAGCTTGATTTAACGATAACTCATTTCCGGCGGCTCGCGAAGGCTGTCCTTTAGATTGAAGTGCATTACCCATAAAACAAGTCATGACCAAACAAAGCGCAAATGTTTTTGCCAACTCCAAACCTCCACTGAGCGTGTATGTATTAACCCCCGATTAGCGCGGATTTTGCGAATGCCAAGATAAGCCCTCCCTTACGGTCGGGCTGCGGCCCGGGTCAGCGTAATCGGCGTAAATGTGCGGCTATTAGTGTAACGCAAACTGTTAGTTTGCGACTTTTGGATTTGCAAATCGCAAACTAACAGTTTGCGTTACGTCAATATCGATGCGACGGCCGGCCAATGTGAATATGCGGGCCGGTTGCTGTTCCCGGTATTGCGGTGCGAAACGCCAAAAAAGGAATGCCATTGCTGCGCAAGAAATTAAGCAGAGCCTGTCCTTCGATGCCATCCGGATGCAGCGACACATCCATCGCGTTGTGATGGTCCAGCCGCCAACGATCGTGAATCGATCCCTGCCCAAAGACCGCGATAGGCAGCGGCTTTTTGAAAGCATCGAGGAAAAACCGTTGCACTTTCCAGGCATCAGCTAAGGCCCAGGACGCGCCGCCATTGAAACGAATATAAGCCGCGGTTTTCAGCAGTGCGCCTTTTTGCAGCGGTTTGCTTTTGGCAAACGACTTTTCCGCCTCCGCTTCAAGGAGAGTATCGGCGATGCGCGAATCCGCACTCGCAATGGCCTGGTTTATTTCGATCACCTTGTCCTTCGCTTCCCGAAGCGCCCGTTCACTTGCCTCCAGCTCATTCCTTGAAATCAACCCTTCTGCAAACAGCTGGCTTAATTTAGTCAACTGATCTTGTGCCCTTTTCACATTTCTCTCACGTCCGGGTAGCTGTTTTTTCAAGAGGGCCTGGTAGTCATTAGTGGCTTTGATGAACTCTTCGCGCAGTCTGGCTAGCTCGTTTGCAGGCCTGCTTTGAATCGCTTTTTGCTTAGCGGGGCGCGGCTTCTTCTGCGCGCTAACCGTGGCGGTAAAAAGAAACGGGATGAGTGAGAATACGATTAAGGAAACACGTAGGCTGATTTGGCGGTCTGTAACCTTGTCGGCGAGCAAAGATTTCATGAATGTTAAGGTCCCTGCTCCAACTCGGAATTGATCTCGCCGCCGATCAGAATTGCCAGGCCAGTGAAGTAGAACCACAGCATCAGGATAATCAAGGCGCCGAGCGAGCCGTAGGTAACGCTGTACGAGTTGAAAAAATGAAGGTAGAGCCGGAAACAAAACGAAACCAACAACCACAATACGACCGCGACGGCGGCGCCTGCGCTCCACCACAACCGTCGTCGATTCCGATCATTG
>JBDUCB010000168.1:0-2612 GCA_040003695.1 bacterium | reverse complement strand
GCTTCGCTTCGTTCATGCACGGCGCGGGCTTTACCGGATCGGGCGAGGTTTATCTGGCGTCAGTCGTGGGCGCTGAAGCGACGAGCGAAGGACGCGTGCGCATCCTTGCCGCCAGCACCGAGATTGGTCAGGGAACGAACACAATCTTTTCGCAAATCGCCGCTGAAGCGCTCGGTGTCGACGGGGACTTGATTGATGTTAGCCAGCCTGATACGGCTAGCGTGCCCAACAGTGGACCAACCGTCGCGTCGCGCACCTGCATGGTCGTGGGGAAGCTGGTCGAATCCGCTGTGCTGGCACTGAAACAGACGCTGATCGGAAGCGGCTTACTAAAGGATGACTACAGTCAAACTGAATTTCAAGAGGCATGCCGCAGCTACATTGAGAAGTTTGCTGCCTTGAAGACGTTTAGCACGTATCAAGCGCCGCCGAACATTCATTGGAACGATGAAAAATACCAGGGCGACGCGTATGGCGCTTATGCATGGGCCGTATACGTGGCGGAAGTTTCAGTTGACTCATTGACGTATGAAGCGCACGTCGACGACTTTTCCGCGGTACAGGAAGTTGGCCGGGTGATAAATCCTGTTTTGGCGACCGGACAAATTGAAGGTGGCGTGGTGCAGGGTATCGGCTTCACGCTTTTCGAAAATGTCGTCTGGCAAAACGGGCGCATGGCAAACAATCAGATGACGAACTACATCATTCCCACGCCGGCCGACATTCCGCCTATCCGCGTTTACTTTGAAGAGCACCCCTACGCGTATGGACCAGGAGGCGCCAAGGGGATTGGCGAGTTGCCGATGGATGGACCAGCGCCGGCAATTTTGAATGCTATTGAGAATGCTACAGGCGTTAGCTTCAACCAGGTGCCGCTGATGCCGGAAGCAATGATGGAAGAATTGAGTGCTGAATAATGTTGAGCGGGGGCAAGCTTCCTTCCCAACCATGAGGTTATCTGGATTGTCGCGTGCTCTGCACTGAATGGCTCTTAAGAAAGGAATTGAGACTCTTTTGAATTTAGCTCAGGGTTGGGAAGGGGGCTTGCCACCCCGCTCTTTTTATTTCAAGTGAATTGACTGGTATTACATGAAAATAGGTTTTTCGATTAACAGCGACACGCGAACGATTGAAGCGCATCCCATGGCGCGCTTGCTCGACGTGTTGCGTGAGCAGTTACACCTCACCGGAACGAAGGAGGGTTGCGGCGAAGGCGAATGCGGCGCCTGCTCGGTATTCATCAACGGCAAGGTGGTGAACAGTTGCCTTGTTCCGATCGCCCAGGTTGATGGCGCCGACATCAAAACTATCGAAGGCATCGCCACCAATAATCAACTGCACGCAGTGCAACAGGCCTTCATCGATTGCGGCGGCGCGCAATGCGGCATTTGCACACCGGGCATGGTGATGGCTGCAGTCGATCTTCTCGGACGCAATCCGAACCCTACCGAGGCCGACATTCGCAATGGCCTCGCGGGCAATCTTTGTCGCTGCACCGGCTACATGAAAATCTTCGAATCAGTGGTGCGAGCTTGTCAGGAGCGCCAGTAAACAGTGCTTGACCTCTATAATGAATTTCGGAAATTGATCGCGACGCTTGAGCAACATCAAATCGACTATGCTCTTTGTGGTGGCCTAGCGATGGCGGTATACGACCATGCTCGAGCAACCGTCGATATTGATTTGCTAATACTTTCCGAATCACTTGATGTTGTTATACCGCTCGCCAAGAAACTTGGTTATGACATTCGCGGCCTGGACATGTCTTTTTCAAACGGAACGATTGAAATACGACGAGTCTCAAAGATTGATAGCGCAAGCGGACAGGTGCTTTCGTTGGATCTACTCCTGGTGACACCAGCGATCGAGGATGTTTGGAATTCACGTATTCAGGCAGATTGGGAAGATGGAACGCTGTCCGTTGTTTCACGTCTAGGTTTGATTACACTAAAACAGGGACGCAGTAGTCCCCAGGATTTAGCTGACATCGCGGCATTGCAGGAGGATCTTGATGATTCGGCAAATTGATATGTCCGGCGAGGCGATTACCTCCCGATTGAAACTTGCATCGCAGCTGCGGCGGCTCTGCCTGTCGCTGGGAACAGCGAAGATAAAGACCCGGCCCGTAATCAGAACCTCCGACGCTAAGAACCGTGAACAACGACAAAACTATCCCGAGCATAAGCGGACATGAGAGCTTACGTTCCCTCATATGAATTGAAGTCGCCGGCCCATTTGCTGGAGGCGCTCGCTGTACTTGAAAACGAACCCGGAGTTTGGCGCCCCTTCGCCGGCGACACGGATCTGATGGTTCTGCTGGAAGCCGGGAAGCTGCCGCACAAGAATTATCTGAACGTATGGAACCTCGATGAACTGCGCGGCATCGAGGTGACAGTCAATCACGTCACGCTTGGCGCGCTGACAACTTATACCGAAGTGCAGCAAGAAAAAGTCCTGCAAAAAGAGTTTCCCATGCTTTGCCAGGCAGCAAGCGAAACTGGGGGCCTCGCCATCCAGAATCGCGGCACGCTCGGCGGCAATATCGTGAACGCTTCGCCGGCAGCCGATTCACCGCCTGCGCTGTTGGCTTATGACGCTGAGTTACAACTTAC
>JBDUCB010000116.1:0-8768 GCA_040003695.1 bacterium | reverse complement strand
TAGCCGACGTCAAGCAGCTATTTGAGTACACTGAGTGGGCCAATGGTCTGGCGTTCTTCTCCGCCGCTAAGCTTGCCGATGAAGACTTGCGCCGCGACGTCAAAATCAGTCACGGCTCAATTTTCGGAACACTAGTGCATATGGCGGGCGCAGAGTGGATTTGGCTGGAACGGTGGCACGGCAGATCGCCGGCTGGTAAGGAAGCTTGGTCGCTTTGGAAAACAGAATCATGCCCGGACCTCAACACGCTGGATAGCCGGTGGCGTGAACTCGTTGAGCGACGCACTGCTTTCATCAGCGAACTCGATGAGGCGCGACTCCATGCTGAACTCCCCTTCATTCTTCTTAGCGGCGATCCGAATTCAATGCCGCTGGTAGATCAGATGCAACACGTCGCTAACCACGCGACGCTGCACCGCGGCCAGGTTGTTGGCATGATCCGCCAACTTGGCATCTCACCCCCCTCAACGGATTTGCTTTTCTACTTGCGGCGTGAAATACCTGCGTAACCGTCCACTCCAAAAAGATGATCGAATCCTGGGAGCGCGGCGAGTATCTAATCACCACGGATCGTTCGCGCCTTAATCTGCCACTTATTCATAATTTTCTGTCAAACGAGTCGTACTGGGCGGTCGGCCGAAGCATTGAAGTTGTGCAGCGCTCGATTGATAACTCACTCTGTTTCGGCATCTACAAAAACAATGAACAAGTTGGCTTTGCACGCGTGGTCACAGATTTTGCGACGTTCGCATGGCTCGCTGATGTGTTTGTACTTTCAGAACATCGCGGCCACGGTTTGTCGAAATGGTTAATGGAAGTGATACTGACGCATCCGGATTTGCAAGGTTTTCGACGTTGGGTCCTGGCAACAAAAGATGCGCATAACTTGTATGCGCAATTTGGTTTCATTCCGCTCCACCGGCCTGAACGGTGGATGGAACGTCCCGACCCGCACATGCAGGAGAGTCCGGATTACTGGAAAAAAGATGCCGAAGGTTAAAACCACGCCCGGAGTTGTCGTTTGATAAAAAAGGGCCCACTCGCGCTGATCATTCTTGACGGCTTTGGCTATCGTGCCGAACGCGAAGGCAATGCCATTGCACTGGCTGAGATGCCGCATTACCGCGAGCTGAGCGAAAATTATCCTCACACGCTGATCCAGGCGTCAGGCGAATGCGTGGGACTGCCGCCGGGCGTCATGGGAAATTCAAACGTGGGCCATTTGTGTTTGGGCGCCGGCCGCGTGCTGCGCACTGACGTGGAACACATTAACTACGAAATCAATACCGGCGAGTTCTTCCATAACCTGGCGTTGAATGCCGCGATCGATAACGCCATGAAACATGATCACGCGTTGCACTTGATGGGCCTGCTTTCTGACGGGCTGGTCCATTCTTCACAGGAGCATGCCTACGCACTTTTGCGGCTGGCGAAAGAACGCGACGTGCGGCGCCTCTTCATTCATTGTTTTCTCGACGGACGCGATACGCCGCCGTCTTCTGCTGAGAAGTACGTCGCCGCCATGCAGGACAAGCTTAACGAGATTGGTATCGGCGAGATTGCAACCGTCATCGGCCGTTACTACGCGATGGACCGCGACAAGCGCTGGGAAAGGACCGAGCGCGCTTTTAACTTGCTGGTGAAGGGCGAAGGCCAGCGCATTTCAGATCCGTTAACTGCAATCAGACAATCTTACGAGCAGGGCATCACGGATGAGTTTGTCATGCCCGTGGTTGTCATGAATAAAGGCGGTGAACCAGTAGCCACTATTCAGAACGGCGATTCCGTTATTTTCTTTAACTTCCGCGCGGATCGGGCCCGGCAGATTACCAGCGCGCTGGCTGTTCCCGGCTTCGATGCCTTTGCAATAACCAATCGTCCGCATGTGCATTTTGTTTGCTTCGCGATTTACGACAAAACTTATCCGTTGCCAGTGGCGTTTCCACCCGAGCAGCCCATTAATATTCTGGCCGACGTCTTTGCGAGTCTGGGAGTGCGCAACTATCGCATGGCCGAGACCGAGAAATATGCACACGTCACGTATTTCTTCAATGGTGGTAGTGAGCGCGAGTTTCCTTACGAGAGAAGATTGCTGGTGCCGTCGCCGAAAATCGCAACCTACGATCTGGCGCCGGAAATGTCGGCATTCAAGATTACCGACAGACTACTGGGCGCGATTGAAGAAGCCGAAACCGACGTGTTCATTGTTAACTTTGCCAATCCCGACATGGTGGGCCATACCGGCAAACTCGATAAGACGATTGAGGCGTGCCAGTATGTAGACACATGCCTGGGAAAGATCACAAAAGCAATCCAGGCGAAGCGAGGCATTAGCCTGATAACTGCCGATCATGGCAACGCCGAACAGATGATCGATCCGAAGACCGGAGGGCCACACACGGCGCACACGAGTAATCCAGTCCCATTTCATCTGATTGACGAAGAATCGAAAGGCCTGAAACTCCGGGGCGAAGGCGCGCTCGAAGACGTGGCGCCCACGATGCTGGCTTTGCTGGGCGCTGAGAAACCGCGGGAGATGACCGGACGCGATCTGCGCGAGTCTTAGCAAATTCTTGACACGAACGATGAGGCAAATGGAGGTGACATGACAAATCAGTGGGCACCCATCAAAGACTTACCGGACAATTGGCCCGAACTCCAACACACGGAATTTGAAAGCTTGGCGGAGATTTGGAAGGAGCAGTCGAATACACTTCAAAAAAGGGATGCTCTTAGACAGTTTAACGATCGTCTACGGCGAGAATGGGCAATTGAGACGGGCATCATTGAGAATCTCTATTCAATTGACCGAGGTATCACACAAATACTAATTGAAAAGGGAATTGAAGAAAGCCTCATTCCACACGGCGCTACGGACAAGCCGGCTGAAAAGATTATTCCGATTCTCAAAGATCAAGAAGACGTGTTGGAAGGTTTGTTTGATTTTGTAGCTCAAAGAAGAGACCTCTCAAATTCGTATATCAAAGAGCTGCATCAAGCCTTAACGCGCCACCAAGATACAGTCCAAGCTGTCAACGGCGTGGGAAGGTTGGTAGAAGTTGACCTCTTGCGGGGAGATTGGAAGCGCCAACCCAACAACCCTACGAGACCGAATGGACAACTTCACCATTACGCTCCGCCGGAGCATGTCGCCGCAGAAATGGACACCCTTATCAAACTGCATCACGAGCACGGCGTGAAGCAAGTCCCGCCTGAGGTTGAGGCCGCTTGGTTACACCATCGATTCACCCAGATACACCCTTTTCAGGATGGTAACGGACGCATCGCTAGGGCACTTGCCTCCTTAGTGTTTTTACGCGCGAGTTGGTTTCCCCTTGTTATCAACCGAGACCTCCGGGGCGAATATATCGAAGCGCTAGAAACTGCGGATGAGAACAATCTCTCACCTCTCGTAGATTTGTTCTCGCGGGTTCAAAAGAAAGCATTCCTAATGGCACTTAGCCTGTCTGAAAACGTTCTCCAGGAGCCGTCACGTTTGAGACAGGTGATCGCCGCCGCCGGGGATCGACTCCGAGCCCGGAAATTCGCACATAAGGCACAACTGAAGTCCAAAGCCTTTGAAATATCGACGCAACTTGAAGATCAAGCAGAGAAGAGGCTGCATTTGGTCGCAGAACAACTGAATATCGAGCTAAAAACGTTGGATCAGAATTACTTTGCGGACATCTGGCGAAATGACGCAACCAATGACTTTTGGTTTCGAAAAGACATTGTCTCAGTTGCGAAAGACCTGAATTATTATGCCGATACGCGAACTTATCGAGCTTGGGTGAGACTGAGAATCAAAGAAGATCGTCAAACCGATCTCGTACTTGCGTTTCACTCTTTAGGGGTTGAATTTCTCGGTATTATGGCAGTAACGGCCTTCATGGAATTTAGGGATAAGAAAGAAGACGATGAGGTTTCTATCGATGGACCGCATGTGCTAAGCCGCGAAGTATTTCAGTTTTCTTATAGTGAGCAGGAAGCTCAAGTGGCAGAACGGTTCGACCATTGGTTGAGTAATGTGGTTCTATTAGGACTCGATCAATGGAGAAAGCAACTCTGACGAACTCTGACGCCAGCGAGCAATGAGTTTTGATCCACGCAACATCCTGGTTATCGACTTTGGTCAGCTCGGCGACGTCGTATTGAGCTTGCCTGCATTGCACGCCATCCGGAAAAGATTTCCAGCCGCCCGCATTACTGTTGCCGTAGGAAAGCCGGGCGCCGAGATTGTTGACCTGTCTGGTTACGCGAACGAGACATTGGTTGTTGACCGAGTTGGCTTACGCGATGGCTTCAAACCTCTTTCAATTGTTCGAGTGTTTGGCCTCGTCAAAGATGTCAGACGACGGCAGTTTGATTTCGTCATCGATCTTCACAGTCTCTCAGAAACAAATCTGCTTGGTTTTCTCTCTGGTGCAACAAAGCGACTCTACGCGCGGCGCCCGGGAAGATCTTTGGATTACCTCGCAAACTTTCGGCCGGCCCCGCCCGTTGAAACTGATCATCGCCAACGCCATCTGATCGATCGCTATCTCGACGTCCTGGTGCCGCTCGAAATAAAGACAGCGGACCGTTTTCCGAAACTCAAGACAAAGCCGAACGATGATGCCGCGATTGAGCGAATACTAAGGAAGGCAAAAGCAGATGCGGGTGCGCCGCTGATTGGGTTGTTTCCTGGCGCCGGGCATTCCAGCCGCCGCTGGCCCCTGGAACAATTTGCCGAGTTGGCCGATCACTTGATCAGAAACGATCAGGTCAAAGTGTTGGTTTTTCTCGGCCCGGAAGAACAGCCATTTATCAAAGAGATGCGACAACAGTTTCCCTCGTCCGCACTACTGCTCCATCAGCTTACGCTGCCGCAACTCGCCGCTGCCGCTACACGGCTCGCAGTATTTGTATCCAATGACACTGGCCCCATGCACATTGCATCGGCGGTCGGAACTCCCGTAGTTCTGCTGTTAGACAAACGAGCCCCCACGAGTTATCTGCCTCAGGGCGATCATCATCGCGTTATCTATAACAACATCATTAGCGATATTTCTGTCGATGAAGTTTATGTGGCGACACGGTCAATTCTCGCTGCTGGCAGGACAAGTGCTCTCTTCGCGCGATAGATTACCCCCTGGACCCTCGTCCTTTTCTCTAAACAGCTGAGGAAATAATGAGTCGACTTTCTACCAGCCAGACACTATTAGCAAAGAGTCTTTTTGGTCTGCTCATCGCGATCACCGCATTGTTACTGGCGCGGCCGTTGATGACCGGAGCGAAAGATTCGAACAAACAACTGCCGAAGAAGTCTTCCACTTCTGAAGTGAAATCCAGCGTCGTTACGCCAGGTGAATTGGCCCAACAGATTAATAGTACGATCGACAGCAGCGAGTTTGCGTATGCTCGTTGGGGTATCTGTGTGATCTCGCTTGCAAACGGAGCGGTGCTTTATCAGCGCGATGCGGACAGGCTTTTTACGCCGGCTTCGAACATGAAGATCTACACTACGGGCGTCGCGCTTGATTTGTTGGGCGCTGACTATCGCTGGCGCACGTCTGTCCATGCGAGCACTCAACCCGATGCCGGCGGCCAAATTCAAGGCGATTTGATTTTGTATGGGCGCGGTGCTCCCGACCTCGTAGCCGCTAGCAACGACAGCAGCAAAGGATCATTGTCGCGCCTCGCTGACCAGCTTTATCAAAAGGGAATTCGTCGGATTGACGGCAATGTGATCGGAGACGAAAGTTATTTCCGCGGCGATCCTATAGGAGATGGTTGGCAGTGGACTGACCTGCAATGGTACTTCGGCGCGGAAGCGAGCGCGCTTTCAATTAACGGCAATGAGGTTGACGTCAACATCGTGCCTGCTGAAAAGAGTTCAGAAGCGCCGACGGTAAAAGTCAGCAATGCTCAGGCCAATATGGTGGTGCAAAATCGGATGGCGCTGACGGACAAAGAAGGGCGCCCAACTGTCGGCTTGCACCGCGGACTCTCAGACAACAATCTCGAAGTGTGGGGAGAATTCGCGCCTTCCAGTAAAGGATTCGGCGCTCGTCTGTCAGTTCACGATCCCGCGCTGTGGGCTGCGCGATTATTTGTCGAAGCGTTAGAGGCGCGCGGCATCGCAGTCGGTGGCGAAGCGCAATCTCGCAATGCGCGTACGGCCCAAAGTTCCCGTTTTGATCCTGGTAAGGCGAGCGAACTCGCTTTCGTTGCCAGTCAACCGTTGAGCGAGATCGCTAAAAAGACAAACAAGGAGAGCGTCAATCTCAACGCTGAACTTATTTTGCGCACGCTTGGCAGAGAGCGCGGTGAGATGGCTGCCGGACCGGAACCCGCCGGCAGAGAGCGCGGAGATGATGAGTCAGGTCTCGCCGTTGTGCGCTTATGGTTGTTGCGTGCCGCTGTACCATCCGCACACATCGCGCTTCATGATGGTTCAGGATTGTCACGGCTCGATCTCGTTACGCCTGAGACAAGCGCTCGCTTGCTGGTAGCTATGTCGAAAACCGCATCGGCCGGCGTTTTTAAGGACTCACTTCCGATAGCCGGACGCGACGGAACGCTGGCGGGCCGGCTGCGAAGCTTATCGGATCGCGTGTGGGCTAAAACAGGATCGCTTACTTACGACAACTCTCTATCCGGCTACATGATTACGGCCCAAGGCGAACCGCTCGCTTTTTCCATCATGTGCAACGACCAAACTGGAAGGGACTCCAGCAGTCGCCTTATCGATGAAATCCTTGCGCTTCTCGCGGATCCTCCTAACAGAACTCCTGGAAAGGCCTCAAAACCCTAACAAAACCGCCAACCAATACCAATGTTGCCTCTAGACAAACATCGTTAAACTGGGTATTATTGCCTGTGCCGCCTACAGCGGCCGGAATTCCCTCGCAGTAACAACGCCTCACACTCGTTAGACAACGCTGTCCCCGTCATTCAGGAGCAAATCAAAATGTTAAGTCGGCTCAGTACTCTAGCTTTCATTGCAAGCACGTTCACGATCCCGGTTTCCACCACGTTCGCGCAGAGCAATTTAACGGCGAAAGCAAGCGCGCCGCAGCCTGCTCCAGCGGTCGTAGTTCCCGAGAGCGACCGCATCAGAGATGGATTGGTTGGACCAGTCAGAAGAGTGCGGACAGAAGTGGCCAAACTTCTGAATGAGAATGGCAAGCTGACTGAAGCAAAGCATGCGGTCCTCGAAGTTATCTCCTACGATCTTAAAGGTAACAAGGTAGAGAACCAATATTTCCCGATCGCCGGCGCGACTCTCACCGGCAAAGAAACTTATAAGTACGACGACAAGGGAAACATCAGCGAGATGACTTTGGTGAATGGAGACGGCTCGTTGTTGAGCAAGGAAACTTATAAGTACGAATTTGACTTTGCAGGCAACTGGAACAAGATGACGACCTCGGTCGCCGTAATAGAAGGTGGCAGAATGTCCTTTGAGCCCACGGAAGTCACATATCGTTCAATCATGTATTACCTCGACGCGAATATGCTGCGAATGTCCCAACCTGCGGCGGCAGCGCCGGGTGTACCTGTAAGTACCGAGAACAAGAATGTTTCCGCTTCGCAGAATTCGGTGAGTAACAACTCGGTAAGTTCGCCAAAGAATGCGCCAACTTTGCCAGCCGCTGTAAGTTCGGAAAAATTGAAGAGCGCTAACTCGATTGAGTTCGCGAATAGCCACGTGGATTCAAGTGCGCAACCGGTGAACGTGAAACTTGATTCCGATCCACCACCGCCGGCTCCCAGACCAATGTTGCGGCCGGTATCGGGTGGCGTATTAAACGGCACCGCACTTAGCTTGCCGTCGCCGAATTATCCTGAGACTGCCAGACGCATGAGAGTAGCAGGAGTGGTGTCTGTCGAAGTCGTTGTTGACGAAACAGGCAAAGTAATTTCCGCCGAGGCCAGCAACGGTCCACCTTTGCTTCGCGATGTTGCCGTCCAGGCTGCTTTGAGAGCCCGCTTCTCCCCGACCAAGCTTTCAGGACAACCAGTAAAGGTGTCTGGCCTTATCAACTACAGGTTTGCACTCTCCCAATAGTCTTTCTTCGGACATAGTCGCGGTGTTGAAATCCGCGCCTGGTCCAAGACAATTCCAGAATTACAGGAGTAAATTCCGATGGCACTAACTGGGCATTTGAGCGATCTGTCGCTTTCCGAATTAATAGAATTCTTCTGCAACCAACGAAAAACGGGATTGCTCAAAGTGCTTTATCCGCAGGGTCCGGGCCACTTCTACCTGCAGCAAGGCTCGGTAGTCGACGCGCGTGTCGGCGTGCTGCGCGGCATCGACGCAGTTTACTTTGCCTTAACTCTACCGAACGCAAAGTTTGAGTTTAGCGGTTCCGTCGAGCCAGCCGAGCGCACCATCAATCAACCATGGACGCAGGTAGTGCTTGAAGGTTTAAGGCGTTTGGATGAGGGCATTACTCCTGCTTCTGCGTTTTCTGTTGACGACGCGCCCGGTGAGACCATAGATGAACACGACGCTGAGAATTCATTTACTGAGTTGGAAAGGTTACGTGTGCCGTCGTTTCTTTCTTTTGCAGGCACTGAGGCCCTTGGCAAACGCAAGGTGTTGATTGGCGGCGCCGTGGCTTTTGCACTAGTAGCCAGCGTGGCGGTGATTGGCGTTCCTGCCGGTTGGTACAATCGATCAAAAGCAGTAGTCGCGAGCAGCGAAGTAAATACAACCCCGGCGTCGACGCCGGAGTCATCTGGCGTTGTTTCGGAAGCGGCGCCTGAAGCAGTTGCGC
>JBDUCB010000248.1:0-8774 GCA_040003695.1 bacterium | reverse complement strand
TTGCTCGGTTATCACAAACAAGGATTTCCGAATGCCGCGATGCTTGAGATCCTGCGCGATCGTTCGATCTTCCTGCAGTTGACACGCGCGGCCATTGCCCCAATCACTTTTGCAAACACCTACACGCAAGGTTTTTTTGACCAGCGGCCACGTTGGGTGTCGGCTACCACTGCGGCAATGGAAGCTGCACAGGTTCCATTTCGGCAGTTGCAGGATTTGCAGGCCGGCCAGGCCGTCTACCACGACTTTACTAATCATTTGTTGATCGAACGCGGCGAAGACGTCGAGCCGCGCAGCGCCGAACAAGCGGCGGAGGTTCTGGCGTCTCTGGTGGTCGAGAACAAGTTCACGCTTTATGAATATTTCATCACCGACAAGATCGGGCATCGCCAGGATATGGAACTGGCGAGAACCACTCTACAGAATCTCGCGCGGTTCATAAGAGAGTTATTAACGCGCGTTGATTTGAACGAGACTTCCATTATACTCACCAGCGACCACGGCAATATTGAAGATCTTTCGTCACGCAATCACACGCTTAATTCGGTTCCCACGATCGTTTGGGGCGCGAATAGAAAACAGATTTCCGATTCGATAAATAATCTAGCTGACATCACTCCGGCAATAGTTGAAACCTTAACTCGAGAAATCGCTGCGCATCGATGACGTCTAAATCAGTTTCCCGCTCCGCGGCCGCGCGCTTCGATAAGAATAATCCGCGCGAACTTTTTGGTTGGAAGATATACGACTGGGCCAACTCAGCCTTTTCCACCACCATCGTAGGCGCCCTTTTTGGCCCTTACCTGACTGAGATAACTCAACAAGTAGTCGGCGAGAATGGCATTGTGATGAATTTGGGTCCGGTGGGCGCGATCACTTCAAAATCTTTTTTCCCCACCTGCGTTTCGGTTGCCGTTTTTCTTCAGATATTCCTGTTGCCGACGCTCGGCGCCGTTGCCGATTATTCAAACTTGAAGAAAAAGATGATGGCACTCTTTTGCTACATCGGCGTCGCGACTACATGTTTGATGTTCTTTGTAGCGGGCAGACTTTATTTACTCGGCGGTCTTTTATTCATCGTCGCGAATTTAAGCTTTGGTGCGACAATCGTCTTCTACAACGGTTTTCTCAACGACATTACGACTGAAGATCAGCGTGACAAGGTGTCGAGCCGCGGCTTTGCTTACGGTTACCTTGGCGGTGGCGTACTGCTGGCGCTCAATTTCCTGTTAGTGAAAAGCGCAGGCCGCCTCGGCCTCGATCCGTTCATGGCTGTGCGGCTCTCGCTATTGTCCGCGGGCGTGTGGTGGGGCGGCTTTGCGCTCATCACCTTCAGCACTCTCAGAACGCGCACCACAGAAAAGGCGTTGCCGCCGGGAAAAACTTATCTGACGGTGGGATTCTCAGAGCTGGGCCGAACGTTCCGCGAGTTAGCGCGCCTGCGCCACACCTTGAAATACCTAATCGGCTACCTATTTTTCAACGACGGCATTCAGACGGTGATTAGCATGGCTTCGGTCTTTCTCGCGCAGGAACTTTTCGTGGCTCGCGGTCTGAAAACGGATCAATCGTTCTTACTGCTGATTTTTCTGATGGTGCAGTTTGTTGCCATCTTTGGGGCGCTTTCTTTTGAGCGACTCGCGTATTTGATTGGAACAAAGAGTGCGATTCTTATTTCACTGGTGTTGTGGGCAGGCGTAGTTATTTACGGTTATGGCTTTCTGCACACGACTTCCCAGGCTTGGATCATGGCCGTATTCATAGCCATTGTGCTGGGAGGATCGCAGGCTCTTTCCCGCTCGCTGTTCTCGCGCATGATTCCGCCCGGAAGAGAGGCCTCGTTTTTCGGGATTTATGAAGTTTCCGAACGCGGCACGTCGTGGCTTGGACCACTCACTTTTGGCGCCGTGGTGGCAGCAACCAATTCTTATAGACAGGCGTTGCTCTCCCTAATAATTTTCTTTATCGTCGGCATCATCATCCTTTACCTTACCGACACCAACAAGGCCATTCATGAAGCTGGGAATCTCCTGCCGGAGGAGGCCGCTAGCATCAAGAAAAGTGTTTGAAGGAGTGACGTGGCGATTTGAATTCTCAGCGCCTCCTAAGCGCGCTCGGCGTCTCCGCGGTTAATTTTATTTAACGAATACTTACCGCCGAGTCGCAGAGGGCGCAGAGGTTGCGCAGAGAAAACTTAGTTTATTACGCCGCCAAACTGAAACAGTATTGGTCGAGAAGCTGCCAGGGCATTTAAGCTGTTCATCCAGCTAATTTCTTTTCACGCCGATCAGACTCTTTCTCCATGCAGTCGCGCGAGCAATAAATTGACGAACCGGAATTTTTTCCAACCGCACGACCCGCCGGTATCCACGTTCCGCATGCGACACAACGGACCAATTTGCTGTCGCCTCTGCCCGACCAACCGGTTGCCTCATTCGAAGTGAAACTCGAATCGGTCATACTGCGGGCCGCAGTCAATATTTTCTTAAGGGTCTGTAGGTAAGGGTATACGCGCGAATAGAGCAGCAGAAACAGCAGCGCAAATAAGGCAGCGATGACAAGATACTTCAAGACGGTTACCGTAAATTGGCCTTAGCCGCGATCTTCGTTTGATTTGTTGCCGCGAGTGTAGTCGATGTCGACATTGCGACGACGAGGCGCGGGGTCACTTGCCCGGCGGCGCGGCGTCGATTCGCGATTGCGTCGATCAACGCTACCCGCCGGCAAGCCTTTCCCGTGAACGGCTTCCTCCAGGATGCGCGTAATCTCCTGTGAAAGGGTTCTGTGTTCGGCCGCCGCACGCCGCCGTAAAGATTCCTTCAAATGGTTGGGCACATAAGCCCCGATGAAAACTCCTTTACGATTCGCCATGTATCGCAGCCTCTCTTTCGAAATTTGTGAAGCGCTTGGAATGCTTTGCGCCAAGCGAAGTAGAACAGGTCTATAAGCCGAATTCTGTACTCCGATCCGGAAGATCGGAGTGGCGATCATTCATCTAGTCCAACTGTTGCCACTTGGATCGAGCGATCTACCCGGAGGTCGTAGTCCCGACTAATCGGGACTTCGGGCGGGCAGCCCTGTTGACGCCTCCCTATTTGATCTTGCACCGCGAGGAGTTTGCCTGGCCGCGCTTGTCGCCAAACGCGCCGGTGCGCTCTTACTTTAAGCCCTGAGGGCCGCACCATTTCACCCATTACCAGGATTCTGAGATCTCAAATCTAAGATCTGAGATTTCAAAAAAATCCTGGTTGGTTTGCTTTCTGTTGCACTTGTCGTCGCCCAATTAATCTCAGAACTGAGATTAACCAGACGCCCCGCCGTTAGCGGGCTCGCTGCCCTTTAGTGTTCGGACTTTCCTCTCCTGATTCTTTATCCCAAACTGGATCTGAGATCTGAAATGAGATCTGAAATCTGAAGATTTGAGATCAAATCAGCAGTGACCGCCCGACCTGTTCACTTGCAAGGCTTTTGGAGTATAGCAAAGCCATGTTCAACAGGTACAGCCGCGTTGACAGGCAGTTAAATTCTGCCTGACGAAGGCTAACGAAAGTACTTGAATCCGACGCGCAAGCCATTCAACCAGGGCGGCGAGACGAGCGAGCCGACAAAAAAGCGTTTCCGCTAGACTTTCCCAATTAAGACGTGGACCAGGTTTGTCGAGAGCAGCATCATTGGTTGACTCTGATTGTTGTCATTATAGACGGAGTCACTGAAAAACCCGCGCTCGAAATGATCATGGACACACAAAAGGCAATCCCGATAAGAATAACTCCGATGAATTATTCTCATCGGAGTTGTTCTTATCGGGGCTGCCTTTTGTGTTCGATTGTCGCCAGCGACAACAAGTACTCGTAGCGGTTTAAGGCCAAACCTTAATCAGGTCTCCCGCCAGCACTAATGTCGCTGAAAGCTTAGGATCCTTGAGGTCAATGGCTATGGTGCTGCTTGAACGAGTGATGGTCACGCGTGCTGCTTCCGGTAGAACTAACGACTCGGCCAGCAACGTGTAAAGTGGAACAGCTTCGCGCCGCAGCGTCTTGGTGCCGGGTGCCGCGACGAAGCCACTGATCGTCACGTTATGGCTGGCATAGTCGCGAACATTCACAACCACGGCTGGATTTTCAAAAAGCTTTATTTTCTGCCGTAGCGTAGTCGCGATTTCGCTGGTCGTCATTCCAGTTACCGGCAAGGGACTTCCCGCCAACGGATACTCCAACAAACCTCCGTTGAGAACAGTGAATAATGTAGAAGTCTGGCTGGGATTGTCGTTGAGTTGTATATCCAGCACGTCACCAACACCTACGCGATAAATTTGACTCGCAGCGGCAGCCACTGGCGCGGGCGCCGACGCGTCGGCAATCAAGTTTGTGCCGGGCGCGTCTGCATTTTTGTTTGCGGCAGCTTTTGGATTGTTGACGGCGGGATTTGAGTTAGCGGCCACATTTCTGAGCCGCGTGTTATTGACGGCCGAAAGGGTCTCAGGCCGCAGCGATTCCAATCTCGCACGATTTTTGAAATTCAATTTGGCGTGGGCTTGAAAAGTTGGACTGTTGGCACTGGAGCCGCTGGTCGTCCCGTTCTTGTGGGTTAGATTCAGGACGCGGGCGCGTGTGGCCTTGGTTGCGTCGGGCGCCGCGGCCGGTTTGGCTGTTATCGACCTTGCAACGGGCGCGTTAGCCGCCGAGAGCGCCGGGTTTACCTGCGCTGAGGCCGTAACCGCTAACGCGACAGCCAGCATTGAAGCCGCAAAAATTGGGTTTTTCATAATCCTCCCGATTTGTTCGAATCATGCGATTTCTGGCGGGTTGGGGTATTCACCCGCCGAAACCATGCTTCTTTAGAAGTAAATACTTAAAAAGGCCGCATTTCTTAGAACTCGAACAATGTCAGTCTGAAAAGTTAGGCGAGAAACCGTGTGGGCTAAATAGTGGGATGTGTCTTTGGCAAGCTGGACGCAGGGAACAAATGGGGCCAGCGCCTCCCCAAACCATAATACACACTATTTTCGACTTCGTCAGCACTTTCGCATTTCAAACATTCTTCGACTATGGCTCGGGCTGAAGCCGCGTCGATACCGGCAAGCGCCTTCCGGACCTTGGGCATCGCTGAGGGCGTCATACTTAGCTCAGTGGCACCCAGGCCAATCAACAGGACTGCGTACGCCGGAGTGGAAGCCATTTCGCCACAAACGATCGCCGGAATTCCTGCTTCTTGCGCGGCTTTTAGACTGCGACTAATGCTCTCAAGCACTGAAGGATGTAACGTGCGAAACCAGTCGGCCACTTCGTCATTGCCGCGGTCAACCGCGAGCGTGTACTGGACCAGATCATTTGTTCCCAGTTCGAAGAAATCTACACACGCAGCAATTTTTTCTGCCATCATCACCGCAGCGGGAATTTCAATCATGGCACCGACAGCAACATCGCCGTAGCGTTGTCGTTCGCTTACAAGCTTTGCGATCTCTTCTTCGACCATTGCCCTAGCACGCTTTACCTCGCTCACATCGGTAACCATCGGCAAGACGATTTTTAGCTTACCGCTTGCGGCCGCCAACAGAATGGCACGCAACTGCCGCCGCATGACACTATCGTTGCGCAGACCAAACCGAATGGCGCGCAGCCCCAAAGCAGGATTCTTCTCGGCTTGGCGAAAATGTGAACGCGTGGTCTCGCCACCCAAATCAAACAGGCGGATGATTGCACCGTCTTCGCCAGCCAGGCGGGCCACAGTTTCGTAGGCTATGCGCTGTTCTTCCTCGGACACGGTGAGTCCGCCTCGCGCCAACAGAAACTCAGAACGATAGAGTCCAACTCCGCGGGCGCCATACTTTTCCACTCCTTCGAACTCAGCCGGAAGTTCTATGTTTGCGCGCAATGTAATCTCTACTCCATCCTGTGTGCGTAAAGCGCCTCGATCTTCTGACGGCGCGGCCGCATGTCGCAGTGAACGCTGCCTAGTCTGCTCGTGGTATGCGGCTAGAGTTTGTGACGAAGGATGGAGAATCACTTCGTTGCGATTGGAATCGACGATGATCTTGTCGCCCGTCTTAGTTCGTTGGAAAAAATCCCTTAGTCCTACTACAGCAGGCAGGCCTATACCTCGGGCCAGAATAGCCGTGTGAGAGGTCCAGCCGCCGCTATCAGTGGCTAGTGCCCGAGCGTGCGTAAGATCCAACTCAGCCAGGGCTGAAGGCAGCAAGTCGCGCGAAACGATGACCGCGTCTTCTGCCAGGGTGGAATTCTGGGGACGCGCGCCGGTAAGCGCCAACAACAAACGTTGGATCACGTCTTCAATGTCAGCAGCACGCGCGCGCAAGTATTCATCTTTGATTTCAGAGTAGAGTCCGACAAGCCGGTCGGCTATGACCTTGATGGCCCACTCGGCATTAACGTGCTCGGCGTTTATGTATTCAGCAATATCACCAAGCAGTTTTTCGTCTTCCAGCAGTAACACATGAGCGTCAAAGATGTAGGCGTGCTCCCTTCCCAGTCGTCCTTCAGCCTGATCTCGGATCGTCCGCAGTTGTTGACTCGCCATCGCTGCCGCAGTGCGAAAGCGTTGCTGCTCCTTCTCCAAGTCATCTTCGTTTACGCTCCAACGAGAGACTTGCGAGGTACCATCAAGCATACGCAAGACCTGGCCGATGACCACACCTTCCGAAACACCGAGGCCTTTGCAGCGAATCTCCCGCGTTTGCTCGTTCATCGCTACACTTCCACTTCTTGTTCGCCAAAACTCTCGGCAAACAACTTATCGATTGCGGCCATAGCGGCCTCTTCATCGACGCCCTCAACATTCGCTTCGACTTCGGTACCGGCAGTAGCCGCCAACATCAACACGCTGAGAATCGACTTTGCATCTACATCGGGCCCGCCCTCTACGCGACGCAAGATCACCTTGCTGCGGAAACTGGTAGTCACGCGCACTAGTTTTGCCGCCGCCCGAGCGTGCAATCCCAATCGCGCTTTCACAAGAAGTTTGCGCTCAATCATCCAATTGTTTTTTGGCACCTGTTTGTCTTGGCCATTTAGCTCTTTGAGGGAGGAGCGAGCAGATCGCCGGCAAGGTAAATTCCCTGCCGGCCCAATTCAGAAACACGCCGCGCGGTCTCAATTAGCGAGGTATTGCCATCGTGACTAGCCAACTTAATAACCATCGGCAGGTTCACACCGGTAACTACTTCAATGTTGCCATCATCCAGAAACATGGAAGCGATGTTGGTAGGTGTGCCGCCGAACATGTCAGTCAGCAACAAGACACCTCCGCCTTGCGAAACGCGTGTGATTGCTCGTTGCACTTCGTCGCGAGCGGCGTCTACGTCGTCATGCCAGCCGATGGACACAGCCGTGATGAATGCTATTGGACCAACAATCATCTCCGCGGCTGCCAGCAGCTCACCCGCCAAATGGCCATGCGTAACAATCACACCGGCAACTCTGGGGGCGCTTTCCGTTTTTTCTGATGGGTCTGGTTTGCTGCTCATCTTCTTTCCTGATCGCTATCAGTTCAAGCTTTAGCTTACCGGCGATTCCGAATGTTCAGCCTAAAAGTTGTACTTTAGTACCTTACTGGTGCCGGTTTGATTTTTTCACATCCCGATGGACCACGCGCGCATCAAAGCCCGAACGTCGCAATCTACGGCCTAACGCATTTGCAACCATTACTGAACGGTGGCGGCCTCCGGTGCAGCCAATGCCAACTGTTACATACGATTTCCCCTCGCGTTTGTACAGCGGCAACAGGTAATCGAGCAGCTCGCTGAAACGTGTCAGCGTCTCTTCAACTTCAGGCCGCGCGTTCAAATACTCCACCACGCGCTTGTCGTGTCCCGATAGCGGTTTCAGCTCAGGAACAAAATGAGGGTTCGGCAAGTGACGCACGTCAAACAACAATTCCAAATCGCCGGGATTGCCAAACTTGTGACCAAAGCTGAGCACTTCGACGCGCATCGATCCGGCTTTCCGATCCAAACTAAATCTGTCGAGCAGGTGTTTACGAAGCGTATGAACCGTGTGCTCCGAGGTGTCGATAATTTGGTCGGCTTCAGCGCGTAACCGCTTCATGGCGGTGCGCTCATTGCGAATTGCTTGTAGCAGGCCCTGGCCTTTGTCTGCCGGATGCGGCCGGCGTGTTTCGCTGAAGCGCTGTTGCAGAACGTCGTCTGACGCTTCCAAGAACAAAACGTACACACCCAGACCAGCAGCGCGTAACGCTTTTAGTTGCTTTTCGAAGGCCGCGAGAAACGTTCCTTCACGAATATCAATTACCAAAGCAGCGCGTTCGATTACTTTTTCCTCACTATGAGGAGTCAGCAGCCGGCCAAATGTCGAGAGCATGGTGATCGGCAAATTGTCTACGCAAAAATATCCGAGATCCTCAAAAGCGTTCGTCGCCGAAGACATTCCCGATCCGCTCAGTCCGGTGATGATTACCACATCGGGAGCGTTATCGGCTGTTTTCGGTGCCGTCTTCTTGGTTTGTTTCTTCATTGACGAACCACGCAGAGCGCAGTAAGTAGGGCAGCGGCTTTGTCTCTGCCCGTCGTTCGCCTTACGCAAAACGGGCAGGGACAAGCCCTGCCCCTACAACCCCGTGTCCGGGCGTTATTATGGCTCAATCAATCCAAAGTTTCCGTCTTTCCGTTTATAGAGCACGCCGATGCGATCAGTATCGGCATCACGAAAGACAACAAATTGATCGGTCTGCGAGGTGAGGGTCAGCGCTGCCTCTTCGGCCGTCATCTTTCCATTCTCGAGCGCATCGAGGATCTTGTG
>JBDUCB010000221.1:0-8776 GCA_040003695.1 bacterium | reverse complement strand
AATTCGAAATCAGACATTGATACTTTAGTGAATGCTGTTGCTTCCTCATGAAGTACATACACACAACGACAATTATTGCTCTTTTTATATATGCCATCTGCCCGGCAGCCGTCGGCCGGAATGCGCACCAACAGGGTCCGGATTCACGACACTGTCCCACGATCGCAGTTGAGTGCCCTTCTGCTCTTGGCAGTCCAAAATCGATAACGTTTAAGGCTAATGTTAAGGGCACGACCAGCGAAATCAGGTACCACTGGGAAGTCTCCGCCGGAACGATTCTTGAAGGTCAAGGGACATCATCGATTACCGTAGATACGAGCGGCCTTGGCGGACAGACTATTACGGCTGCCGTGGATGTTTCCGGCTTGGCAAATGTTTGTGCGCATACGGCGTCGTGCTCGAGTGGTATTTTCGATGAGCCGCCGATGGCAACGCTCTTTGATCGGTATTATCCAAAATCAGTCATGCATTCGACTTCAAAAAAGCGCACTGCTAAACGCAAGGGTGCTCGTTCGTACTTAATTAGAAAGTGACTCCATATCACTGGCCAAGAAAGAAAACATGACTTCGCAGATTACAAAAGTTACTTCCCACATCAATCCGAATGAGGCTTTGATCTTTGAGCGCTCGCAGCCCGGTCGTGTTGGTTATCGCTTGCCGCCGCTGGACGTGGAGGAACAACCGATCGCGAGCATTGTTCCCGATAGGTTCCTCCGCGATGACGATCTTGAAGGCATGCCCGAAGTCAGCGAAGTAGATGTGATTCGTCACTTCGTGCGTATGTCTACCTGGAATTACTCCATCGATCAGGGCATGTATCCCCTCGGCTCATGCACGATGAAATACAATTCGCGGCTGAATGAGAAAGTCGCACGCATTGCCGGCTTTGCGGGGCTGCATCCGTTGGTGGAGGATGAAGATGCACAGGGTGCGCTCGAAGTTATTTACGAGCTGCAGACGCACCTTGCCGAGATTACCGGGCTGCCTGGCATTTCATTACAACCGGCTGCCGGCGCGCACGGAGAGATGACTGGCGTAATGATCATTCGCGCGTTCATCGACGCGCGAGACGGCGAGGAAGCGTCTTCGAAACGGCGCACCATGCTGATTCCTGATTCGGCTCACGGCACCAACCCTGCTTCCGCCCACTTGTCAGGTTTTTCGGTCAAGACAATTCGCTCAACGCCGGAAGGACTGACGGATCTCGATCACTTGCGCGAGCTTTGTTCGCATGGTGAGGTGGCCGGCTTGATGTTGACGAATCCAAACACGCTCGGCCTTTTCGAAAGAAACATTCAGGAGATTTGCCGCATTGTCCATGAGGCAGGCGGATTAGTTTACATGGACGGCGCAAACATGAATGCGCTGGTTGGCATCGCGCGACCGGGCGACATGGGCGTCGATGTCATCCATCTCAACCTGCACAAGACGTTTTCAACGCCACACGGCGGCGGTGGACCAGGCTGTGGGCCATGTTGCTGCACGAAAGAGCTCGAACCGTTTCTCCCCGTTCCGCGAATTGTCAGGACCGGGAGCGGTAGCGACCGGGTTGATTACGGACTCGACGCTAACTACCCGCAATCAATCGGCCGCGTCAAAGCTTTCTTTGGAAACTACGGCATGATGTTGCGCGCCCTGGCTTACATCCAAACGCACGGCTACGACGGTCTGCGCGAAGCGACTGAGGCTGCCGTTTTGAATGCGCGTTACATTGCGCATGGTCTTACCAGCGATTACGACAAACCCTTCGACGCGCCCCCCATGCACGAGGTGGTTTTCACAGACAAACGTCAAACGCGCAAGGGTGTGCACACGCTCGATATCGCCAAGCGGCTGATCGACTACGGCTTTCATCCGATGACGATTTATTTTCCGTTAATTGTTCAGGGAGCCATGTTGATTGAGCCGACGGAATCCGTTGGTCGTCAGGAACTGGATCAGTTTATTGATGCCATGAGGTCGATCGCGCGTGAGGCAGTCGACGATCCCGAGCTGGTTCTAAACGCACCGCACACAACCCGCATCGGTCGTCTTGACGAAGCGGCCGCAGCGCGCCGTCCAGTATTGCGTTGGAAGCCGAAGCAAGCTGCAAGCGCCACCTGAGCAAGGACAATTCACGCCCTACTGTCCTGTTTCTTGACCGAACTCCAATAAGTAGCCAAAATCAAGTTTGTAATGGGAAGAATCAGACAGATGATCAAGGTTGATGGCCAGGAGTGCTGGACCATGTTCGATACCGGGGCGCGGAACACCTATGTAACTCCGTCCGTTGCTAGGGTCTTGAAAACTTCAAGGATGCCACGCGCGTTTCGTACAGCGCTAGGCGGTAATGTAAGGGAAACGAGTATCTCGGCCATCCTTGAAGCGGAAATTGAAGGCCACCAGATCGCCACGCATGCGCTCGTGATCGATGAAATAGGAAGAGATGAAGACGGTAAGCCTATTGAGATTCTGTTCGGTGCGCTCGCAATGCAACAATGGGGTATCAGGCCGGTACCCGACGAAGAGCGACTCGATCTTTCCCACTATCCGGATGAGTTTGTTGAGTTCTAGAATCCAGCGCCCGGAAATACTAACTAAGCTTCCCATTTTTGCGAATCGGCAGTCTCACTGATAGTTTCTTTTCCGATAGCAGGTACTTTCAAAAGTGCCAACCGTCTTACAACTCGTCCGTTCAGAATATGTTCTTCGACTAATTCCGGAACATCCTCGGCGCCAACCTGCGCATACCAAATGCCGTCGGGATAGACCATCACCGCGGCGCCAATAGCGCAGAAGCCAACCGAAGAACACTCGGTGACGAGCACGCTCCCTTTGGGGTTCTTTCCCTTCTTCTCTTTGCCAAAAAGCATTCCGCGCGCAAGTAATTCGCGTTCAAAAGCCGCCTTCACCAATGCGCTGTCAACCGCCGAGCATGATTTGCCGGTGCATACGAATACATGAAGGCGAATCGGCGCCGTCGTCACGGGCGCCAACGTCTCGAGCGTTTTCTGGTCGGTAACAAACCCTTTGTCAGTCATCGGAAATCACGATCGATCTGTTTCTATTTTGTGGAAACATGGTAACACATACAGCACACACCGAATGCTCGTCACTCAATCGCGGTATTGATCCAGTTCGGTGCAATAGGCTTGGTTTCCTTTGCACAACTTTGCGTCAGCCTTGGCGAACTTTGCGATTCCTGCTCTTGGTTTCACCGCAAAGAACGCAAAGCAACTCGCAAAGTACCGCAAAGCAAACTTAACCACTACTGCAATCCCAAAGTTTTTGCTAGGTCCCGAAATACAATGTAGAATACGCATGAAGGGCGACCGCTCTACGGACCGCAACGGATTGGAGCGGTGCCGAAAACGGTCGCCCAAATTACTGTCATCTGGATCGGGCTCACGCTCAATGGCAACCGGGCTTGTAATTCATCTTTCATCGGGTAAAGACAAGCACACCCACGTGCTGACCGATGAGCACATTCGCATTGGCAATTCTGAAGATTGCACGGTGCGTTTGCGTCCGTCTTCGCTGCAGACAGGCGGAGACAACAACGGTATCGTTCTCGAGTTGATTCGGACCAATGGTTACTACCGCGTTGCCAACTTTGATCCTTCGCTGGCCCTGAAGCACAACGGCAAACCCCTGCGAGCTAACAGCGAGATTGAAGACGGCGACGAGGTGCGCATCGATCCTTCCGATCTCCTGCTGACGTTTTATCCAATCCGTTCACTGCCGGCTGTGGTTGACGCTCGTTCACACGAAGCCCATGTGGCGCCGTTTATTGAACAGGCCGCGCTTGAATCCGCGGCCACCACGCGACGCGACGATGCCAAAGTTTTTCTGCGCGAATTTACGCGCGAGTTGGTGCGCGAAATTAACCCCAGCACAAAACTTATAACGCTGACGATAGCAGTTGCGCTGGTTGGCGGAATTTTGTACATCGGCTTCTCGATGTTTAAGGAGCTTCAGCGTACGCGCCGGCTGATTGACGATCAACGCGCACAACTGGAGCAGTCGCAGAAACAGACGTCCCAGATGAACCAGACGTTGACCGACATCGGGCGGTCAAACAAAGAGATTCGCGACAGCCTGTCGCTGGCGGTGAAGCTGCGCAGTGATTTCGGCGCGGGTGTTTGTTTGATTGCCGGCTCCTTTTATTTTGTGGAAGCGGGAACTGGCCGGCCCTTGCGTTATCCTGAAGCTCAAACAAACGAAAGCGGCGGTGCGGTACAAACCGGTGGTGAGCCGACAACGCTCACACCCGATGGTAAGGCTGCCATCGCTGAGTTTGAATTTGTTGGCACCGGTTTCTACGTCGGTGACGGATTCGTAGTTACTAACCGCCACATCGCGCAGCCATGGTTGGCGGATGATCGCGCAAAGAGTTTGAGCAGCAGTGTGCGCGGCCAGCCGCGTCTCAGAAAACTTAACGCGTATTTTCCTGAACACGCTCAACCGATCCCTCTGAAGTTCAAACAGGCAGCAAATCGAGATGACCTGGCGGTTTGTCTATTAGACATCAAAGATTTACCGACAGACATTCCCTTGTTGCCGCTGGAAACCGATCAAGACGCAATGGCGGTTGGCAAGACGGTTGTAATGATGGGCTATCCTTCGGGACCAGATCGATTGCTCGCGCTGCTGGACGATGCCGAATCGCGCGGCATACAGCAACGCTACGGCTCGCTTGATTCCCTGCTCGGCTATCTGGCGGAGACGCGCCGTATTCAGCCGCTGACCACGCAGGGTAATATCACAGATCTGGATGTCAGGCGCATCGCATACGACGCGCGCACTGCGGAAGGTGGCTCAGGTGCGCCGGTGTTTGGACCTACGGGGCGGATCATTGGCGTCAATTTCGCTATCTTCACTGAGAATCAGGCCTCGAATTTTGCCGTTCCGATTCAATATGGAATCGCACTGCTGGAGCGCTCGGGCTGGAAAGCGCCGCCACCAAAAGACATCAAGGAGCCGGAAAATTCTGCATCCCCTTAGCGATAAAGCCGCCAATCACCTCGGTTTGGAAACAACTCAAGAATCTTCGTCGCATCATTACTGTGCGGTCCGTTAACGGCAACTCAAATCTCGACCAGTCGCATCGAAAGCAGGAATCCAATTTCATCGACGTGGCGCAGTGTCCAGAATCGAACAGAACACTTTCAAGTGGTGATATATTATTTACGACTGCTCGGCACGAACATTGCTCGGGATTTGATGGTAGACAGCCGTACGTGGATCATTAACCCGGTCCGGAATTTAACCAGGCGCAACAGCCATTCATACAGCAAGCCTGACTACAGTGTAGGATTCATCAGCAGATGCCCGATTGCCTAACGCCCCGACGACTGCAGCAGTCACTCGTCATAATTGTTTTCTTTTCGCTACTCCTTGCAGCGGCCCTCACGTCTTTTGCTCAAGATAGTAATTCCGCTCTTCAAAACCATCTCATCAGGCCCCCAACCGACGCGGCCAGTTCGGTTGGCAATGCTGTTCTTGAAAACAAGCCCAGCGATAACGCTCAACTCTTTCGCCTGGACCGCGTGCCCGTTGAAGGTGGCGCCGAATTGATAACCATTAAGGCTCGGCTCGAGGGATTAGACTTTTCTAAACCGAACTGGGTTCCGCTCGTCACCATTCTTCGCGACACACTTGGCGATCGAGAATCGGAGAATGATCGTCTTCGCTACGTGTGGCCGTTGACCTATACGCGACCCAGCACGCGGCAGCGAATTCTTGGGGGTGTGCCGTTTTTGTACGGTCGGGTCGGAAGCAAACAGAACGCTTCGTCGCAGGCGCCGCCGCCGGTGCTGGATCTGGCCGCCACGAACCGCGACGTTTGGAATAATATCTTCTGGACCGCACTGCAAAATGTTCTGCTCGATCCTTACGGTATGCCGGTCAAGGCTTCCAGCCGTTCGTACCAACACAACATTACCGCCTATCGCAAGTCCCACATCATTCGCGCGCTTGCGGTCCTCTCGCTCTATGACGCGGTCCAGGGTTCGCGAGTGTTTTCCGAGGCCGAGTTGTCAGAGATTCAGGCACGCCTGCGGCTAACTGATAAGACGTTCGGCGGCTTAGTCGGAGATCACAATCTCGAGCGTTTCAATGAAAAGGAAATCTCCCAAACGCGCGACGACCGCGGCCATAACTGGGAATTGTTGCGCCAGCGTGTCGAGGCCGAATCATTATTTTTCGAACCACTGCAAATGCCGGACGGCAGCGCCACGCATGCTTTGGTTTGGGTTTCGAAATCCGACCTGACAGCTAACCGCGGCAAAGGTTACGAAAGTCGCTTCCTAAACATCGCCAGCCCCTGGTCCGACAAACGTTTGCTCTCGTGGGATGGTTATAGCGAGGTAAAGTATTTGGACGCTGAGAATCGGACCGTGCCCGCGGAGACGCCAGGCGCTCGCGCGACAGAAATGATTCCGCTAGCGCTATATGGATTAGATAATCCAAAGATACCTTTGGTGTTGGTTGATTTCCGCGACGGGCTCAATCCGAAACGCCGGGAAATGTCGCGGCGAGCATTACAAGATGTCACCAGAAATGTCTTGTCGTTATCCAGTTTTGGAGATTTGCCATACTTTCTCGGTCGCACAGTTTTCGATTTCGTAACTGGGCGGCGCGGCATCGACGTAAATCAACCGTCGCGCGTGCACACCTATTCACAATTGAAACTGCTTTTGTCGCTAAACCAGTCACTCGATCCTGAGCTGCGAAAACAGATCGGAAGGCGCCTGGAAAAAGTTTCGTTGAATCCGTTGGAGAACGATCTTGAGGTCGAGGCGCGACTTGCGAAGCAGCAGTACGAGGCATTGCTTGCTTATGCAAAACGGCCGGACGGTCTTCCTGCAAAACTCGAGCGCGATCGTCGTGCTGAAATGTTACCGCTCGCGCACAGCCGGCGGGAGCAAATCTTTTTCCGAGCGGCCAACATTCTTAGTCTTGGCGCTTACACGCATCGCGAAAAGTCAACGCCTGACATGACGACGAAACTCGACGTGGCGAGGCGTCTCGACTATCACAGTCGCTTCCTCCGCGAGGTCGCCAGGTCGACGGGGCAGGTAGATGTGGCATGGAACCTGGCCGATATTAATCGGTCTTTGCAATTCATTTCGGAACACGGCGCCGGCGCAGGCTCGACCACGGCGAAGGCGGCTGCCGCCATCTTTTTGCGCAGCGAGGACCCGGACACGCGCCGTTTTTGTCTCGACAGTTTGGCTGGAATGACAAATCCCAGAGCGCAAAGCGAGCTGTTACGCCTCTCTCAATTACGAGACCTCGATCAAGTGGGAAAGGATTTGATCATTTCCTTTTTGCATGCTTCGCCGCCAACCGTGGTCCCGATTGCTTCAACTAATCAAAAACCCACTTCCAGCAGGGTTGATCAGTAATGATGTTCCCACTCTGCCTGGACAAGCTGTTCTTCATACACCTCATTAACTCCACGGGTCGCTTGCGCCAGCTTTCAATGCTGGTCGGCGTGTTGACTCTGCTCGTTTCCCTGTCGGCAATTTCTCATGCACAGGCAAGGCGGGTGGTTACGGTTCAGTGCGACGGCCTTCCTTATGACATAGTCGATCGTTTCGTGAAGGAACGTGATCCGCGTACCGGCAAGAGCCAACTTCCGTGGATCGATTATATTTTTTATCAGCACGGCACGCGCCTGGCTAACTTTTATGTCCGCGGCATGAGCTTGTCCGCGCCATCGTGGTCGCTTATTGACACCGGTCAGCATCTGCAGATTAAAGGCAACGTCGAATTCGATCGCTCCACGCTACAGACCTACGACTATCTCAACTTTATTCCCTTCTACATCAACTCAACGATAGGAACACGCATCGATATGCCTGGCGTTGAGGTGCTCGATTCCATCGGCGTGCCGCTGCTGACAGATGCTTTTCCTCACGACGAACGCTTTGCAACGCTTTCGCTATTTCAGCGCGGCCCGCGCTACGTCACTTTTCAAAAAGCATTGGAAAATAAGTTAAAGAGCGGTCCTAAAGAGTTATTTGATGAGTGGGCCACTGGCTTTAACATCACTGGTTCCGTGCCCGATCAATTTGTGCGCGAATTGCTTGATGGCATCGACAACCCGCGGCTGCGCTATGTGCAACTCGTGATCACTGATTTCGATCATCGCTCCCACCATAACAACGATCGCGAATCGCAACTGTTTGCTTTGAAGCAGCTTGACGCAATATTTGGCCGCATCTGGACGGAGATCAGGAAGAGTCCTCTAGCAGAGGAAACTGCGCTAATCGTTGTGTCCGATCATGGCACAAATTCTGACGAGCGCGTTTATAGTCAGGGCTACAACCTGGTCAAACTGTTGGGCAGTGCCGCCGGCGGTGGGCATCATCTGGCTACAAAACGCCGCCTGATGATGGATTATGCGATCAGGGGTTTAAGTCCGTTCCAGCAAACCATCATTACGCCGTCAAGAGAGTCGTACTACCTTAAAAGGGAAAGCGCTGAGTATCCTACTGCGCTACTCGATTTCGATGGCAACGAACGCGCGTCGCTTCATTTGCGAGATTCAGATCTGAACCTGCTTCAAATCTTACTGCAACAACTGCGACGTGCTGATCTGTCCCCGGCATTGCGAAAGACACTGACCGATCAATTTTTCGTCACGCTGGAACGAAGGCGCGCCGGCTGGCAAAAGGACATCGATCAACTCAATGAAGAATTGGTTGTGTTGCGCCGCAGCATTGAACGCCAGCGTGAGCTCTGCGTGGCACAACCAAAGAAGTTTACTAAGGAAGAAGCTGCCGCCGGA
>JBDUCB010000095.1:0-8798 GCA_040003695.1 bacterium | reverse complement strand
CCGGGACTTAATCGTCGACTCGACTGTTGCGCTCTTTTGCTTTAAACGAAGCTCAAGCAACGCGCGCCTGGCGGGCGAAAGATCGGCGATTTTACTACTTAATTCATTCATGGAGCGTAACGTTTTCAGACGCTTATTTGCGGACGAGAAGCCGCGAACACCCGAGACACACCACTATACTAATAAACTACCTATGTGTGCCCAAAATCCTAATTTAGCTCAGGAATTTCATAGGCAAGGGAGATATTTAAAGAATGGGATGACGCCTGCCTATATTACGTGATTTGGAGGTTGTCTCCCGAGAACAAAGACGTATCTACCTCGTTGAGTTTCCGTTTCAGGCCGGCAAGATAACAGTTCGGTACATTCCATGTCGGCAAGCAATATTAATTGCGATTCTCAGCTGACTCCAGGGCAAGTAACCGCTCCACTTCTTCCTCAGACAGTTGATCGATCTCCGCCAGCAGGATCTCGGTATCCTTGGGGGAGACGCCCTCGACTTGTTCAGCGAGCTCCGCTACCGTGGGCGATTCAAAAAGACTACGCAACGGAATCTCAAGCGCAAAGACCTTTCTCATGCGCGAGACAATTTGGGTTGCGAGAAGCGAATGGCCTCCTAATTCGAAAAAGTTGTCATGCACTCCTACTTCATTGAGCTTCAGGAACTCGGCCCAAATCGCCGCCAGCTTCTTTTCAACTGGCGTACGAGGCGCAACGAAGCGGCGTTGCAAATCTGGACGAGTTTCATCCGGCGCGGGCAAAGCGACGCGATCGATTTTTCCGTTGGGAGTGAGTGGCAGAGACTTCAGAAACACAAACATGGATGGGAGCATGTAATCGGGAAGGTGCTGTTGCAGACAACTTCTCAGATCGTCGGTTGTCGGCGGTCTGATTTCGGACGAGACGATGTAGGCGATTAGCCGTTGGAGGGATCCAGAGTCTGCGCCTTCTCTCTCGGCGACAGTCTCCGCGATCACGACGGCCTGACGCACGTCTTGATGAGTAGTGAGCGCTGATTCGATCTCCCCAAGTTCGACTCGGAAGCCCCGAATTTTGACTTGCTGATCGCCACGTCCCAGAAACTCGATATTTCCATCAGGCAGGTAACGCACCCGATCACCAGTGCGATAAAGACGCGCATCGCTCTCACCGGAAAAAGGATCAGGGACAAAACGCGTGGCCGTTTCTGCCGGCTGATTCAAGTAGCCGGCTGCTACGCCGGCCCCGGCGAGAAACAGATCGCCCGCAACGCCAACGGGAGTTGGATGCAAATGGCCGTCGAGGATGTACGCGCGAGTGTTGGCGATTGGCCGCCCGACGGGCACAGTCAACGAATAAGGAGAAACCAGATGAGCATCGACCTTGAATGTAAGCGATCCAACAGTCGTTTCAGTCGGACCATAGTGATTAATGATCGCGCAGGTGCGTTTCGCCCGCGCGATACGCTCGAGTAATTCCCATGAAAGCACCTCGCCGCCAAGTATCAAATAGCGCAACGGAAGAACTTCATTATAAGGTTCCGACCCCAGCAAGGCATTGAGATGCGAGGGCACAATTTTCAAAACGTCGATCGGCCGCTTCGCCAAATACTCCGCAAACAGTTCACCCGCCAGCGCCACTTCATCAGTGATAATGTGCAGACAGCCACCTGAAACCAGCGACGGAAATATACATGTATTACCAAGATCGGCGGTGATGGTCGAAACGGTTGCAAAATGCAACGGCTCTTTCACCGCCAATCGGTTCAGGATGAACTCGGTATAGTTAACCAATCCCTGCTGCCTTACCGCAACGCCTTTCGGAATGCCCGTGGAACCCGAGGTGTAAACGACATAGACGAGACTCTCAGGAGAGGTTCGTGTTGGTGGATTAGTGTCGGGCTCTTCCAACAACGTCCGGTCGAGCTCAAGGCTGATGATGTCGCGGGTAAAGTCGAGCGATTGATTCAAGACGCTTCCATTTACAATGAGTGCCACAGCACCACTCTCTGCAAGCTGCAAAGCGAGCCGCGCAGGCGGATGGTCTGGGTTGAGCGGGACGTAAGTTCCTCCCGCTTTGAGAATGCCGAGCAAAGCTACGATCGACTCAGCACTACGCTTCATGCAGAGACCCACCCGCGAGTTTGCGCTAACTCCGCGGCGGATCAGCAAGTGGGCAAGCTGATTTGCGCGCGCATTGAGTTCGCGATAGCTCAACTCCCGGTCGGCGCAAACCAGGGCAATAGCGTTGGGCGTCCGCGCAGCCTGGTCCTCGAATAGCTCATGAATGCATTTCGCTGCGGAGAAGGCCGAAGCCGTTTGGTTGAGTTCAATTACCAGCCGCTGGCGTTCGGCTTGCGGGAGCAGATCAATCGCGCCAATCGTGGAAGGGGCGGCACTCACCGAAGTGTTTGCAACGAGACGCTGAAAATATCCGGCGGCGCGTTCGATCGTTTCCTGGTCGAACACCTGCGCGTCGTAGATAAGTTCAGCGTTAATTGATTCGCCGTTGGACCTGCACGAAAGTTTAAGCTTGAACGCGCTTATACAAGCGTACTGTCTGATCACAGAGAATCTTAAACCGCCGGTTTCGGTTGGTTCCGGCTGATCTATGAAATCGAACGCTACTGAATCCCTGGTTGTTTCGGCAAACCTGCTCGGATCAAAGTGTTCCTGCCATTCCTCGGCTTGGTTGAGTGCGGCCTGCGCTCGCTGCAAATGCTCGGCGAATGAAACGTCCTCACAGTGGCATGCAACCGGTAGATACTTTGCGTAAGGTCCTAATGCTCCAGCCAGCTCCTTAAGCTGCCGCCCATCACTTAGCTTGTGAATAACGAAGTCTGACTGGTTTGTAAGTCGCCAAAGGAGTGCCTGCCAGCAAGCAAAAAGTACGGCTCGGGTTGAGGAGTTGTGTTCACGTGCCAGGGTTTCGATATTGGCGACGTGCTTTGAATCCAATGCGATGGAAACACTTTCAGGTTGAAATCCCTGCTTACCTTCTCTTCGTTTTTCCAGCGGCAGATTCAATGCCGCTGCCGTTTCGGCCTCCTGCTTTTGCCAATAGGCCCTGGCCACAAGCGAGGACTCGTCTTCAGTTTCGAGCAACTCATTTTGCCACTCGGCAAAATCTGCATATTGCATGGACTCTGCGGGCAAGGAGCTGCCACTGAGTTGGGCCTCATAAACGCTACCCAGTTCTTCAACTAAAGAGACAAGCGAAAGAGAGTCTGCACAAAGAGCTGGTAGGGAAATAGTCAGCGTGTGGGCGTCTTTCGATTGAATGAAGCACGTGACTCGCAATAGCGGCCCGTGGTCAAAATCGAAGGAGCGCTCACCCTCTGCGGCAAAATGGTCTTTGATTTTCGCTTCTTGTTTAGCTCGATCAAGAGCAGCCAAATCGAATGACTCCAACGCTGGTTCTTTGGCCTCGGAAATAACCTGAAACGGGGTCCTAATTCCCGGCGGACGATGAAACGTGGTACGAAGAATTTCGTGGCGGCCAATTACTTCCTGCAACGCTCGCCGCAGAATCTGCTCTTGCACGTTTCCCTCGATAAGGACTTGGGCGGAAACTAAAAACGGCAGCGCGCCCGCAGCCTGTTGCTGTTTCCATACAGTCTTTTGTTGGGGAGAAAGGTGAAAACCTTGGATGGAGTTTTGCATTGACTCGAGAGACTTGCCGACAGCCCCTTATTCAATAACTTCTCGGGTAACGTCAGCCTTAGTAATCAGATTACCGAGCGCGACTACGATTTTACGCTCGCCAACAAACGGATTACGCGAGTGCGCCACCATCATGTTGTTGAGCATCGCGATGTCGTGTTCCTGCCAGCGAAAACTCACGCAGTTCTCTCGATAAAGATTGCCGAGATACTCCACTACCGAATCTTCAATGCGAGAGCCATCGCCATAGTAAACGTTGCGCGGCAAATCTTCTTCTTTCATCATCGACAGGAGCGACTCGCGCACAGCCGGTGCGAGACACGAAATGTGGTGCAAGAGTACCTGGTTGAAGAACACCTTCTCGCCAGTTTGCGGGTGGTTGACCACGGCGTCGCAACGTTGGCGCGTGCGCAGACCGTTGTCGCCCTTCCACTCGAAATCAATCCCCGCCTCGCGACAATGATTTTCCACTTCAGCCTTGTCGCTGGTATGAAAGAATTTTTGCCAACTGACATCGAGACCGTTTGAAAAGTTACGGAGGTACATCAAGCCGTTCCGCTCGAATCGATCCCTGATTGAGGGTTCCATTATTCGATAGACAAGCCGCGAGTCAAGAATAGGCGACTCGCCTCCCTGCCTGGCCGCTTTAATGCAGTAGAACCAAATCAACATCGGCCAGCGATGCATATGCGAACTCTCGTTGTGAAAAAGGATCGTCTCATCTGCCGGATACGGGGTTGATCCGTAAACCTTGCCCCCCTGCCGTTCGCGCGGCAGATCGCCGTACTCACCAAACAATTCATCACAGACACTGCCGGTAAACCTCTCAAACTCAGATACTGAGTCGACGGAAAAACCCCGGAAGAGTATTGCGCCGTGTTTGAGCAAATTCTGGTGAATAAAGTCCCGGTTGCTCGCCGCCCATTCAGGAAGATCGATATCGATTGCGTCGGGCTCAATCACTAACGGCAAAGTCTGCTCAGGCTGGAGCGTCCGAGTCTTGACACCGTTTACGCTGGACAGATCGACACCCTTACGCCGCATATTTCTCAAGCGGCTGACACGTTGCTTTTGTGCGTCTTGTTGCTCTTGTTTGTCCAACTTCTTTCTACTTGTATGGTCCGCGCCGGCGATCTCGTACGAGTCCAGCCGCGCCGTTGGATCACGAACTACACGTTCGAGTAGGTCCTTATACTGATTAGATAGACGCGTAATCGTTCCCGGCTCGAATAGGTCCGAATTATAAAGCCACATGCCCTCCAAACCGTCTTCCGATTCGGAAAGGAAAAGCACCAGATCGAAACGAGAACTCGCGATTGGCAGTTCGAACCGTGAAACACTCAGGCCCGGCAGCTCGATTTCAGACGCCGACTCGTTCTGCATGACAAGCAAAACCTGCACGAGGGGGTTGCGCCCCAGGTCGCGCGGCGGCCTTAACTCCTCAACCAACTTTTCAAATGGCAGATCCTGGTGCGCGTAAGCTTCGAGCGTGGTTTCCTTGATCTGTCGCAGAAGCTCAGTGAATTTAAGACTACCTGAAAGTCTGGCGCGCAGGGGAAGGAGGTTAGTGAAGAAACCTATCAGTCCTTCAGTTTCGACGCGGCTGCGATTGGCAACGTCCGTGCCGACGGTAAGATCCTCCTGGCCTGACCAGCGCGAAAGCAGAAGTTGAAAAACCGCCAGGCAGGTCATAAAGAGCGTCGTGCCTTCACTTCGGCTCAGATTCTTCAACGTCTCGGTCAGCGTGCGGTCAATCGATACTCCTTCAATCGCGCCGCCAAATGTCTGAACAGCAGGCCGTGACTTGTCCGTCGGTAATTCAAGGACTACGGGCGCGCCGGCAAATTGCCTCTTCCAATAAGCAACGAGTTGATCCAGCGCTTCGGCTTGCAGCCAATGTCGCTGCCATACCGCATAGTCGGCGTACTGAATGGGCAGCGCTGTAAGTGGTGACGGTTTGCGATTGACAATTGCATCGTAGAGGGACGTCAATTCGCGAAACAGTACTGCCAATGACCAACCATCTGCCGCGATGTGATGCAAAGTTAGCACGAGAACGTGATCATCTTCGCGGAGCTTTAACAGCGAAGTGCGCAACAATGGCCCTCGCCTCAAGTCAAACGGACGACTGATTTCCGCGGCAGCCAGGTCCTCCGCCTTCTTCTCTTTGTCTTCCACAGTGCTTATATCGATCACCGGCAGCGGCACTGAATTGCACTCGTTGATTTGCTGGTAAGGAGTGCCTTCCTCAGACCGGAACGAGGTACGCAGAGCTTCGTGCCTTCGAACAATCTCGCTGATCGCCTGCTGCAGCGCCTCAACGTTAAGCCCGCCTCGCAAGCGGCGCGCGCGCGAAATGTTATAGAACGGACTGCCCGGTTCAAGTTGGTCAAGAAACCAGAGCCGCTGTTGCGCAAACGAAACGGGGAGCAGCGCTTCTCTACTGACCGGCAGGAGCGGCGGAGACTCGAGGCCCTGTTTTTTTTGGATGGCGCTCACAATTCTGTCAGAGAGTCCGACGATAGTTGGCGTTTCAAACAACGCGCGTAATGGCAGCTCGATCTGAAATGCATCTCTGATGCGCGACATGACCTGCGTCGCAAGGAGCGAGTGGCCACCAGCTTCAAAAAAATTGGCCTGAACACTCAGATTTTCGACGCCCAAAACTCTTGCCCAGATGGCCGTTAGCATTTCCTCGATGGGATTTTCGGGTGCTACGGCGCCGTCTGAACGATCCATTCCCGAGTAATCCGGAGGTGGCAACGCGCTTCGATCCACCTTCTTATTGTGCGTGAGTGGTAACGCGTCCAGCATCACGAACGCAGATGGCACCATGTAATCAGGCAACAATGAATGAAGGAAACTGCGCAGTTCAGTGGTGCTCGGACGGTTACCTTCCGGTACGATATAGGCAACTAAACGTTGATCGTGTTGCCCATCTTCCCGTAACAAAACCACAACTTGGGCCACAGCCTCATGCTGGTTCAGCACAGTCTCGATTTCACCAAGCTCAACGCGGAATCCACGTATTTTGATCTGATGGTCCAGGCGACCGAGAAATTCGATTTTGCCGTTTGCGCGATAACGCGCCAGGTCACCGGTGCGATAGAGGCGTGCGCCGGGTCGCCGGCTGAATGGGTTCGCGATAAATTTTTCCGCGGTCAATTCAGGACGTCCCAAATAACCACGCGCGAGGCCGTCACCGCCGATGAACAACTCCCCCGGAACTCCTATGGGCACTGGCTGCAGATACTTGTCGAGCAAATAAACCTGAACGCCAGCTAGCGGACGACCAATCGAAGTAGTACAGACATCAGTCTCTACCTGCGGGGAGGGTTGAACTTCTCGAGAGGTATCACTGACTGCAGACTGTGTTAACAGATTGCATGTCGTCCAAACGGTGTTCTCGGTTGGCCCATAAAAGTTCCAGACGGGAATGCCCAGTTGCGCTAAGTCACCGGCGAGTTCGCCATCGAGCGCATCACCTCCACAAACAATCAGGCGCACGCTCCACTCCGTCTCTGCTTGCGCTCTCGCGGCTAATAGCCCACGCAAAGCGGATGGAGTCTGATTCAAAATGGTGACTCGCTCACGGCAAAGAAGTTCGTAAAACTCAGTCGGTGCTTGCACGACTTCAAGCGGGACGACAACGAGCCCTCCGCCCTGGAGCAAACTTCCCCAGATTTCCCAAACCGAGAAATCGAAAGCGCTGGAGTGGACTACTGTGTAGACATCTCCTTCCCGGAAGCCAAGCTGATCGCAGGTTGCGTCGAACAGATGGACGGCTGTTCGATGCGTAACCTCAACGCCTTTTGGCCGGCCGGTGGAGCCCGAAGTGTAGATGATGTAAGCGAGGTTCTCAGGCGTCACGGGGCTGCTCGAATTGGTGACGCACTCATTTGCAAACTGCGTCCAGTCGTCGAGACAGATCGTTGTGGCTTGCAATGCGGGAAGGTTCTCCGAGACTCGCTGCTCGGTAAGGAGCACCGCGACGCGCGAGTCGCTCAGCATGAACTCGAGTCGATCGGCTGGGTAGCTGGGATCGAGCGGCACATAAGCACCGCCTGCCTTTAAGATTCCCAGCAGCGCCACAATCATCCTGGCCGAGCGATCCAGACACACACCGACTGGGATTTCAGGCCCAACACCGAGACGCCGCAGCCTATGGGCAAGCTGGTTTGTTCGCCGGTTGAGCTCGGCGTAAGTTAGTCTCTCTTCACCGAAGATGAGCGCGATCTGATTAGGGTGTTTCGCCGCGTGCGCTTCAAACAGTTGTTGTATACAGAGGGAGCTGTCGGCGGGTTCGGCGCGTTCATCATTCCATTCAACGAGCAGCCGTCGGCGCTCGACCTCGTGCAGAAAAGGCAAGTAAGCAATGCGCTCTTCCGGATTCTCAACAACCCTTTCGAGAATTGTCCGATAGTTACGCATCATTTTCTCGATGGTTTCTGCTTCGAATAGATCGGTGCTGTACTCCCAGAGCCAGCTCAGTTCCGCGCCTTTGTCGGTGGCAAACAGTGAAAGATCGGCTCGTGACGTGCCCCGATCGACTTCCAGCCATTTCATGCTCAGCCCCTGAAACTCAAGCGGCTGTGGCGTGTTCTCCAGCGCGAACACGACCTGAAAAAGTGGTGAATGGCTGAGGCTGCGTTCTGGTCGCAATTCTTCAACCAACTTATCGAAGGGCACGTTCTGGTGCGCATAGGCATCGAGTGCCACGTCGCGCACGCGCGCGAGAAGCTCAGGAAAAGTGGGGTTGTCGGACAGGCGAGCTCGCAGCGGCAAGGTATTCGCAAACAGACCGACCAACCCTTCCAACTCCGATCGGTTGCGTCCGGCGATGGGGACTCCGATAACCAAATCGTCCTGTCCGCTGTAACGCCATAGGAGCACTTCAAAGGCCGCAAGCAAAGTCATGAAAAGCGTTACGCCCTCACGTCGACTCAGCGCTCTTAATTGATCGGCCAGACTCGCAGGCAATTCCGTGAAAAGTCTGGCGCCGTGAAATGTCTGGACCGCGGGCCGGGGACGATCCGTCGCCAACTCGAGCGCCGCGGGAGCACCGTGCAAATGTTCGGTCCAGAACTGAAGCTGAGTTTTCAAAGCGTCGCCTTGCAACCAGTCGCGTTGCCAGACGGCATAATCGGCGTATTGAAG
>JBDUCB010000031.1:0-2638 GCA_040003695.1 bacterium | reverse complement strand
CGGCGCGAATTCAATCAAGCATCGCCGGACGAATCAAGTTGAGAAACACGCCCCCCGCCGCTCGCGTCCAACGATTTGTTGGGCATCGTTCAGCGATTCAAGTTGGCAGTTTTCTGGATTTCGCAAGACCGACGACGAGACCAACAAAAGCGCCGCCGATTGCACCCATCAAAGCGCCAATGAACGCGGCAATAAAAACCCATTTTTCAATTTCCGCGGAATCGATCTGCCATCTCTCGCGATACCACTGATCGACGCCAAGGATCAAAGCGCCGGCAATAGCTCCCGCGAAGGTTCCAATCAATGTCGTGAGAACAATTCGTTTCATAACTTGCGGCTAGATGACGATGCCCAACTATATATTATCTAACTCGTGCTTGATAATAACATCCCGAAGGTATTATCCTGCTCCCGCCTGATAATACCGCTAAAGTAACATTATCTCGCACGTTCACCCTCCAACAACTGCATCGACTGCGCTCTATGTCTTCGTCCAAACTACTGGACCAGGTCAGAACCTCCGCGCGTCTGCGACACTTGAGCTTTAGAACCGAACAGGCTTACGTGCAGCAGATCAGGCGCTTCATTCTATTTCACGGGAAGAAGCATCCGCGTGAAATGAATGAGAAACACATTCGCGATTATCTCTCACACCTCGCCGTTGAACGAAACGTTTCGGCCTCGACTCAAAATGTCGCGCTCGCCGCCTTGCTTTTCTTGTATCGTGACGTCCTGAAGCAGACTTTGGATCGAATAGAAGATATTGAGCGCGCCCGCAGCAGCAGAAGAATGCCGGTAGTCCTCAGCAAAGCTGAAGTGCATGCTCTGCTAAACAATCTTAATGGCGTGCCCTATCTGGCAGCCGCGCTGATGTACGGCTCAGGTTTGCGGCTGATGGAGTGTTTGCGCCTGCGCATCAAGGACATCGACTTTTCTCGCAATGAGGTTATGGTGCGATGCGGTAAGGGAGATAAGGACCGGGTCACGCCCTTGCCAGATAAGCTTCGAGAACCATTAAGAAAACAAATACTGAGAGCGAAACTTCTGCACCAGCAGGACCTGCAGGAAGGATTTGGTTCAGTTCTATTACCTAACGCGTTGGAAAGAAAGCTGCCACACGCTGCCCGCGAATGGGCGTGGCAGTATGTATTTCCGGCGGCAAAAAGATCATGCGATCCTCGTACGCAACGAGAGCAACGCCATCATCTTCATGAAAGTGCTCTGCAAAAGGCAGTTACGGCGGCGGCGAGAAGCGCAGTGAAAGCCAAACGAGCCACTTGCCACTCGTTGCGGCACAGTTTCGCTACGCACTTGCTGGAAGATGGTCATGATATCCGTACCATTCAAGAATTACTCGGACACAAAGATGTTCACCCCGTGAGATAAACTATGAGCGACTATTGTTACGTTTACGTTTTGCGGTCCGTCACGGATAAGTTCTTTTACGTGGGTTTTACAAAGAATCTCCGGAGCAGACTAGCAGCGCATAACAAAGGTTTGGTTCCGTCTACAAGACGCCGAATGCCTCTTGAGCTTGTGTATTGGGAAGGAAGTCTTAATCAAACGGATGCGACAGTAAGAGAGAAATACCTTAAGTCCACCTGGGGCAAACGATATATCAAAAATAGACTGCGAAGTTATCTCACGGGGTAAACGACGATGATTTATACACATGTTTTGAATCGCGGCGCCAAGGGGGTTAGGAGTCCGTTGGATCAGTGATGAGTGATGAGGAATGAGTGATTGGGTCGGCGTTGCATTAATGCAGGTATGAATAATAATCGCGCGGCCATCGAGGCCGCGCGAAATGTTTGGTGGGTGGGTTGTTCCCAGGGTGGCGTCGCTTCGCGCTTACCCTGGGCTAAATTCATTACGCGCCTACGGCGCTTTGACTCGACGCGCTGCGCGCGCCATTAAATAAAATGGACATACAAGAATGTCTGTCCTACCTACTTCAGGCGCGCGCCATTGGGAACGTCTTCACTGAAAGTTGCGAGCACTGGTTTGTCGCCTTCGCCCACCGACGCCGCGAGCAGCATGCCTTGCGATTCATGGCCGCGCATCTTCCGCGGCTTGAGGTTTGCGACGACGGCTATCTTGCGGCCAACCATTTCTTCAGGAGTGTAATGCTCGGCGATGCCGGCAAGAATTTGTCGCGGCTTCTCTTCTCCAATATCTACAGTCAACAACAGCAGCTTATCCGCCTTGGGAATACGCGCGGCTGTTAAGACCTGGCCCACGCGAAGTTCAACTTTGGTGAAGTCGGTGATGTCGATGAAGTTGCCTAGCTCGGCAGAAGTAGCGGGCGAGACGCCCCCCGCCGCGCCCGGGACGGCGTCTGCTTCTGTAGCGTGATGCTGTGGCGGGGATGGCTTGGTTGCTGTTTGTGATGCTCCCTGAACTGCATCGGCCTCAGTAACATGTTGACCGGAGTGCGCGGATTCACTTGAGCCCTCCCTAACGGTCGGGCTACTGCCCCGAGTTGATCCACCTGCTGACGCAGGTGGTTCTGACACGCCCTCCCTAACGGTCGGGCTACTGCCCCGGTCTCCTGTGCCCCGGTCTACTGTCTCCTGACTACTGCCTACTGTCTCCTGACTACTGTCTACTGTCTCCTGACTACTGCCTACTGTCTCCT
>JBDUCB010000379.1:0-8853 GCA_040003695.1 bacterium | reverse complement strand
TGTGAAGATCGCTCAGGAAGCCGCAGGCATCAGATCCAATGGCGGCGCTGCGCAGGCGTATTGATACTGACGAACCGTGGTTTTTAATTAGTTTGGGATATTACCGCTAAGACTGATTTATCCGCGTAGCGGACTAATTCAATAGCCGGTGGCAAGGCCACCGGATCAAATTCACCCTGCAATTCCGACCCCAACGGGGTCGAACAATAAACGACAAAGGAAACAATCATGGCGCAAACGCTTGTGAGTTTGCTGGTTCACGTGATCTTCTCGACCAAGAACAGAAAACCGTTCATTACGCCTGAAATTGAACCAGAATTGTTTGCCTACATAGGTGGTATTTTGAAGAACAATGAATCTTGTCTACTCGCTGCCGGTGGAACCGCCGATCATTTACACCTGCTCGTCTCGCAATCCAAGAATATTGCTCTCAGCGTGTTGATGAATGACATGAAGAAGAACAGTTCCTTATGGATCAATCTAAGGGAAGTAACTTCAGAAACTTTCACTGGCAGGATGGTTATGGAGGGTTCTCGATCGGAGGCTCTAACATTGCGGATCTAAAGGTGTACTTAGCAAATCAAAAGGAACACCATCGGAAGAGATCGTTTCAAGAGGAACTGCTTCACTTTCTGAAAGCCTACGGAATCGAATATGACCAACGTTATTTGTGGAATTGAGAATTCGGCCCCTTCAGGGTCGGAGGCGGAGGGTGATTTGATCCGGTAGCGTTGCCACCGGCTACTGAATTCGTCCGCTACGCGGACAAATCAGCATTAGCGGTAATGTTTCAAGACAACTAACGCGGGAGCCATATATTTATCAGTGTCAGGAGATTGCGAGGGCAACTAAACGACGAGCCTTGCAAGCTTACTATTGTTAAGTCTATGCTCGCTCGCAGTTCTAACATCTCCACAACGCGACATAATGGATGCCCGAGAAGCGCAATTTACTTGCAGTAATTCTTGGCGGAGGCGCGGGAACGCGCTTGTTTCCGTTAACCCAGCAACGTTCAAAGCCCGCAGTCCCGTTGGGCGGCAAGTACCGTCTGGTTGATGTTCCGATCTCAAACTGCATTAACTCGGATGTCATTCGCATCTTCGTTTTGACGCAGTACAACTCGGCGTCGCTCAACCGTCACATCGCGCAAACCTATCGGTTTTCAAATTTTGCTGATGCTTTTGTAGAGATTCTGGCGGCGGAACAAACGCCGGAAAGCGGCCAGTGGTTTCAGGGAACTGCCGATGCGGTTCGTCAGGTGCTGCCGCACATTCGTGATTGGCGCATCGACACTCTTCTAATTCTGTCCGGCGATCATCTCTATCGCATGGACTATCGAGATTTCCTGACCCGTCACTATGAGACAGATGCCGATATCACTATTTCCGTGATTCCGATCGCCGGCGACTCGGCCAGCGAGTTCGGCTTACTTAAAACCGATGGCGCTGGTCGCATCGTAGAGTTTAGTGAAAAGCCGAAAGGCGCCGCGCTTGAAGCTATGCGCGTCGATACGACGACGATGGGTTTGAACCCGGCTGACGCGCTCGCGCGACCTTATCTGGCGTCGATGGGTATTTACGTCTTCAAGTATGATCGTCTCGAACAGTTGTTGGCGGAGGACACACGGCATGTGGACTTTGGTCGCGAAGTGATTCCCGGTGCGATCGCTCGTTACAACGTGCAGGGTTTTCTGTTCGATGGTTACTGGGAAGACATCGGAACTATCGCTGCGTTCTATAAAGCCAATCTCGATATGACCGCAGCTATTCCGCCATTCAACCTTTTCGACGCTGAGGCGCCGCTGCTTTCACGCGCGCGCTATTTACCGCCGTCAAAATTCGACAACTGTGAAATCAAGGATTCAATCGTCAGCGACGGTTGCATTATCAATGGTGCAAAAATTAATCGGTCGGTGATTGGCTTGCGTAGTCGCATAGCCGAAGGTGCGCAACTCGATAGCGCATATATGATGGGTGCTGATTACTACCAAACGCTCGAAGAGATGAGCACGGACGTTACAAACAACTTCCCTCGCATCGGCGTTGGTGCGAACACAATCATCACTCGCGCGATCATCGACAAGAACGCGCGCATCGGCGGCGGCGTCAGGCTGATGAATGAAGCGAAAGTTCTTGAGGCAGATGGTCCGGACGGTTCTTACTTTATTCGGGACGGCATAATCATCGTGCCTAAGAACGCGGTGATTAAAGACGGGACGGTGGTTTAGATCTAAGGAGGACAGACATTCCTGTCTGTCCCTTCTTTTGAGTTGCGATACTTAACGATAAGGGGACAGGCAGGAATGGCTGTCCTACACAAACATGGCGCGAGGTTGGGAGAGTAAATCCGTGGAAGCGCAAATCGAGGAAGAGGAGCGCGCGTTTGAAGCTGACCGTAAGCAAAAATCATTGCTCTCGGCAGAGGCACAGCAAAAGATGGAGTCGCTTCGCCTTTCTCGCGCACGCATCGAAGAACAGCTTGCGCGCGCTGTGTATCCGGCACATCGCGAAGTGTTGATGAAGGCCTTGAGCTCGATTGAAAAAGAGGTTGAAGACATCAACCGGGAATCACCGAATTCTAAAAAATAATCGCCGCAGCGTATTTAATCCCCCTAAAGTAAAACTTTAAGTAACAGGTGCGCTTCGTTATCGCGCTGGAACCATGCCCGTCAAACCTGCGACCAGAGACTATCATCCTGCCAGAGTAGAGCGTCCTGAGAAAGCTCGGCCCAAGCGGGCCAAGGCACCGGCCAAGCGACTGGTGCTACCGCGGAACAAGACTGGTCTGGATCTGGAAGTGGATGGTCGCGTAGTAAAGCTTACGAATCTGGGCAAGCTCTTTTGGCCCGAGTTGGGAATAACCAAGCGCGACTTGTTGCAATACTACGCCGATGTTTCCGCAGTTCTGCTTCCTCATATCGCCGATCGCGCGATGGTCATGAAGCGCTATCCGAACGGCGCGGCTGGCGAGTTCTTTTTTATGAAACGCGCGCCAAAGCCGCGGCCTGAATGGATTGAGCTTTGTCATATTCAGCATTCGTCAGGCAATGTAATCGACTTTCCGATGATTCAGGATCTGGCGTCATTAATGTGGTTAATCAATCTCGGATGCATTGACCTTAATCAATGGTATGCGCGCTGCGACGATGTTGATAGGCCGGATTACTTGCACTTCGATCTCGATCCGGTGCCTGACGCGAAGTTCGAGAAAGTCATTGAAACAGCGCTGCTGTTAAGGGCGGCATTGGAGTCTTTGAAGATGCCATGTTACGCGAAGACAACGGGTTCGAAAGGTATTCATATTTACGTTCCGATCCAGCGCGGACCGACGCAGAAGCAGGTGTGGCAGTTTGCGAAGGAGTTTTCACACGCGATTGCGGCGCAAGCACCGAAACTAATAACCGCAGTTTACATTGTAGCCAAGCGGCCAAAGGGCAGGGTGCTGGTCGACTATAACCAGAACGCCTGGGGGCGGACGCTGGCGTCTATCTATTCGATTCGCCCGCGTCCCCAAGCAACAGTATCAACGCCGGTGACGTGGAAAGAACTCGAGCGCGGGGTGAGCCTCGAAGATTTCCGCATCGACAATGTGCCGGCCAGAGTTCGTCGGCTCGGAGATCTTTGGCAGCCGCTACTCGCGAAGCGCGGCCGGTTCAAACTTGAAGCTTATCTTTAAGGCGTGCCCTTAACGTTCGCGATCGATCGTTGGAGAGTGGAGGTAATTCCTCAAGGGTCGGCGAGCAGACAGTTGAGAGAGCACCTTAGCTGAAGTGTAGGACAGACATTCCTGTCTGTCCTCTTAACATCGGCGAACGGGTATCGAAGGTGAAAACGAAAAAGAAAACCAAAAGTGAAGAAGGCGATCTAACACTTGAGCTCTGGACCATCGGACACTCCACGCGCTCGGCGGAAGAGTTCAATGAAATCCTGGCAGCGCACACCATCGAAGCGCTGATTGACGTGAGGAGCTTTCCCGGCTCGCGTCGCTATCCGCAATTTAATAAACAACAACTCTCAAGCGCGCTAACAGAAAAAGGCATCGCCTATTTTCACTTGCCCGAAGTTGGCGGTCGGCGGCAAACGCTTAAGGATTCAAGAAACACTGCCTGGAAAAACCAATCATTTCGCGGCTACGCAGATCACATGGAAACGGCTGAGTTTTATCAGGGCATTGAACGTTTGCTGGGAATCGCCCGCGAGAAACGCACTGCAACTATGTGTGCCGAGGCGCTCTGGTGGCGCTGCCATCGCAGTTTGATTTCAGATTTTCTCAAAGCTCATGGTGTGGAAGTGATTCATATTCTCGATGCCACTCATGATGAGCCGCATCCCTATACCAGCGCCGCGCGCATCGTCAACGGGGAATTGTCGTATGAAGGATTGTTGGCAGGTTAGGCTTGAGCGTCGTTAGTCTCTATGAATCAGGCATGGCGAGACTAACCAAAGTTTGGACTCTAACAGAGTTCAAGAAAAACCTTAACTCCCCTTACTATGCCAGACCCTTTTCTTACCACCCTTTTTGCGCCGCTTGACGCCGGTGCGTCGCGGTATCTTTTTCGGATCTCCGGTGGCGGCCTTCTTAATATTGCCTCCCTCGTCTTCAGCGATCTCGGCGAGGGTGCGACGAGTAAGTATTGACGCCGGAGCAAGCTCAGTCACTTCTTCCTCGGTGGTGTAGTAATCGCGATGCTTCATCAGCAGCCACTGACGGTCGCGCGTTTTAACTAAAACCCAGGAGCCTTTCAGCTTCTCTCCATTCAGGGAAAACTTTAACTCGCCCTTGCGCAGCGCTGCTCCGACGTCGTCCGTGTTCTCAGGTTCATACGTGCCGAGATCCCAAACCATCACTGTGCCCCCACCGTATTCCCCTTCCGGTATCACGCCTTCAAAGTCGGCGTAGTCAACCGGGTGATCCTCTACCTGCATCGCCAGCCTCTTGACCTTTGGATCAAGCGAAGGTCCTTTCGGGACGGCCCACGACTTTAGAACGCCATCTGCCTCCAAGCGAAAGTCGTAATGAAGTTGTGTGGCGCGATGCTTTTGAACAACGAACAAGCGGCCACTCTTGGTGCGCTTTTTCTCTGGGCCGGGCTCAGGCGTCTTATTGAACTTTCGCTTCTTCTTGTATTCGGTAAGAGATGCCATTGCGTCTATGATTAGCTAAAGGATTGCTTTAATTATTGCGGAACCGATGTAACTCTCTTCAGGCGGAAGCGATAGCCGCGTCCAGCGCCGCCGGCTTTTCTTCAAACAGCTCAGTTTGGATTGGATCCAAGCCAAGCACTTCGCGCACACGCCCAAAGCTGCGACGATGAATTGGCAGCGCGCCGAGTTCTTTCAACGCACGACAGTGTTCAGGTGTTGGATAACCTTTGTGCGAAGCGAAGCCATAGCCGGCGTAGGCCGCATCCATTTCCAACATATGGGCATCGCGCGTTGTCTTGGCAATAATTGAGGCGGCGGCAATGGTAGCGGAAAGAGCGTCGCCGCGGATGATGCCCCGTTGTGGCACGGGGCATTGCGGAATCTTTCGCGCATCGACCAATACGAAATCCGGCAGGCAGCGAAGTCCCTGAAAGGCCCGCTGCATCGCCAGCAATCCGGCGTGATAGATGTTGATGCGATCTATCTCCTCAACTTGTGCGAAGCCCGCGGACCAGCAAACAGCATCGCACTTAATCTGAAGCGCGAGTTCTTCTCGCTTTTCTGGATCGAGGATCTTTTTCGAGTCATTAAGACCGCGGAGTTTGTAGTTTTGCGGCAGAATAACGGCGCCGGCCACTACCGGACCAGCCAAAGGCGCCATTCCTGCTTCGTCAACGCCGGCCACGAGGGAATAGCCCTCCGCCCAAAGCTCAATTTCAAAACGCAACAGCGTGTGCAGTCGCTGGCCTTCGGAGCGATTGCTGCGATACCGCTTGCGAATTTGTTTTGCCAATTGCTGCGCGCCGTTGCGATTGTCGGTCTCAAGCGCCTCAAGCAAGCCTGTGGGGACGCGACGCCGCCGGCCGAGAAATATTTCTCGCAGCTCCGGGATGGATTTATTTAATAAACCTTCGAGTGACGGCATTTCGTGTTGGCAACTGATTCGCCGCTGCTCGCGGCGCAAACGGAAGTGGTATTCTAAAACGAAAGGTCGCACCACGGCGAGTGCGCTTGCTTAGAAAAAACAGCTTTCGCATCGAATAACAAGTTGCGCATCTACAATCTCTCCGACAAACAGTTTCGTTTGCTTGGCCTGCTTCCGCTGTTTTTTTTCTTTGCGCAGGCGATTCACTACTGGCAGATTAACCAGCTCGGGCACATGCTTTGGATGTGCAATATCGGCAACCTGCTCCTGGCGCTGGGGATTTTTTTCGAACAAGCAATACTCATCAGAGTTGCCGTAATTTGGGGTGTGCCCGGCGTAGTTGTCTGGTGTCTTTATGTCGTGCCTACCTGGGGAATGCTGTTAACGGGAAAAGCGAGCGGTACAGAATTCTACGGAGTCATCTCTTCAACGCTGGCCCACGTAGGCGGATTGTCGGTGGGCATTCTTGTTCTTAGAAAAGTAAGAATGAACGCGAGCGCCTGGCTCTTCGCGTTTTTCTGGTACCTGATTGTGCAACTCGCCTCGCGGCTTTTCACGCCGGTCGCGCTGAACGTCAATCTCGCGCAGAAGGTCCAGGACGGCTGGGAAGGAAGATTCACGACTTACTGGAAATTCTGGCCGGTTCTGAGTGTGCTGGTGGCTCTTTGTCTGTGGCTGCTCAATCTATTGCTCAAACAATTTTGGTCCATGCCTTCAACCGCTAATACCCCACCTTCATAGCCAGTTCGGTTGTGGAACTGAAACTGCCTTACTTTTTTTCATCATGCCAAAGTCGCGACGCGAGCTGCCTTGGTGGCTGGAAGTCGGTACAGAAGTCTGTCCGGCATGCAATCACCTGTATTTATACGAGACGCAGTATCACTGCTTTGATTGCGACGGACCACTTTGTCCGATGTGCATTGAAGAAACAACAACGGCGCACATCTCTTGCTCGAGTTGTCGTGAATGTTCGGAATCTGAAGACGAGGTAGCTTAGGTTATGGCTGGACGCGCCATTTGGAAAGGTGAGCTGAAGATTGGCTCAGCCAAGGTTCCGGTGAAGTTATACTCGGCCGTGGTCGATCGCACGGTGCGTTTTCACATTCTTGACGATCGGCACCTGATGCGTGTGAAACAGCACATCGTAAGTCCCGATTCGGGCGATGAGGTCACTAATCAGGAAATCAAAAAAGGCTACGAGATAGAGCCGGGTAAATTTGTGATTCTCACTGAAGAAGATTTACAAAGCCTCCAACCGAAACCTTCACGTGAGATCGAAGTCACCGAATTTGTTCCGCCGGAATCGATCAATCAGCAATGGTACGAGCGGGCGTACTACCTTGGACCTGACGGCAATGTCCAGGCTTACTTCGCGTTGGCCGAAGCTCTGGAAAGTCGAAAACGTGAGGGTATCGCCCACTGGGTGATGCGCAACAAGTCGTACATTGGCGCGCTACGCTCGCAGGATGGCTACCTTGTTCTCTGTACCTTAAGAAACGCTGCCGAAGTTATTTCTGCGCGCGAATTGCCCAAACCGGCGGGCCGTGCGCCTTCTGCGAAAGAGTTGAACATGGCGAAGCAACTTGTGGGCATGCTCGAGGGAGAATTTAACGCTGCAGAGTTTGAAGACGAATATCGCAACCGAGTAATGGAATTCATCGAACGCAAGGCGAAGGGCCACGCGCCGAAACTTCGTGCGGTGAAAACGAAACGCGGGACTACCTCGCTCGACAGCGTACTTGCCAAGAGCCTGGCGTCGCTAAAGAAGGAGAAACGCGCTGCCTAAGAAAGCAAACAACAAGAGCGAGCAGACGGACGACGAACAGGCGAGTGTGCGACCGTTTTGGTCGGGCACGCTTACGTTCGGACTTGTTAGCGTGCCGGTAAACCTGTTTCCGGCAAACAAGTCCAGCCGGCCGTCACTGCGAATGCTTGGGGATGAAGGTGCACCACTCGAGCGTCGCTACTACTCGCAAAAAACGGAGAAAGATCTGGATGCGGATGAAATGGTGCGCGGATACGAAATCACGAAAGGAAAATATGTTGTCGTTACCGATGAAGAACTGGAGAGGCTTGCACCCGAGAAGACTCGCGACATCGATCTGAAGCGCTTCGTCAAAGAGGATTCCATCCCGCCGGTCCACTTTGAACGGGGCTATTTTCTGACTCCGGACACAAATTCTGATAAGGCGTATAAGCTGCTGGCTGAAACGATGGCGAGGAGTAGACTCGCCGGCATTGCGACCTTTGTCATGCGCGGCAAGGAACATCTAGTGGCAATATTTTCCGACCACGGAGTTCTGCGAGCCGAAACGATGCGCTTTGCTGATGAGTTGCGCACTCCGGAAGATCTCGATTTGCCAAAAAAGAAGAAGCCTTCAGTTGCAACCGTGCGCAAGTTTGAAAAGCTAATCAGCAACAAGTCGAAAAAGGGATTTTCCGGGGCGAGGCTTCAGGACGAACAGGCTAAACAATTGTTGAAGTTAGTGAAAAAGAAAGAGAAGAAGCGAAGCAACGTGTTTGAAGTGGAAACAGAAGAACGGGAACCGGCGAAAGTGATCGATCTTGTCGCCGTCCTTAAGAAAAGTCTGGCCGGTAAGTCCAAATAGGTTTTGCAATTAACAGACAAAAAATAGAGCGGCAACGTCCTCACCCCGCCGCCGCTCTCTCGCATAGCTAAGAATCCGAAGACTCAATTAGCCATACCGGGGTGAGGCATCCAGCCATCACCCAGTTGGCGCACGTTATACAACGTGAACGATAGGCTTGCAAGATCAAATTCAC
>JBDUCB010000395.1:0-8860 GCA_040003695.1 bacterium | reverse complement strand
AACGACGAGGCTGCGCTCGCAGCCAAACGACAGCATGACAAAGAGAAAGCGAAGTTGCGTGAAGATAAAGCGGCAGCACTGCTGAACAAAGAGCTCGCTACTTCAGTTCCGAGTGCGCCGGTCAGCGTTGCGTCCGAAACGAGTAAGCCCGGCCCGAAAAAAGTTACGGTGACGGTGACCTATGATGAATCAGGCCGTGTGACTCAAGCGTCAGGGGCAGATGCCACCGCGCTCCGCATCGCGCGACAGAAACGATTCCCGGCGGGAAAAGGTGGTTCGACCACTATCACGATTCCGATAAACTAAGAGCCAAGTGACCGAGAGCAAAGGGCTAAGAAGGAGAGCGAACCAAAGTCGCTATTAATTCTTAGCCCTTTTTGCTTTTCAGCCCTTGGCTTTGGCAATTAGCCTTAGATCTTTGCGCTTTGTTCTTACCGTTTGTGAAGGCCAACCATTCCCAGGATCACAAGTAGCGCACGCTCGAGAGCGTTTGCCCGGCCTTTGGGGTCGTACCATTCATCGGGCGTGTGTGAGTTTGCCGAGGTCCCTCCGGCCCCGAGCGTGATGGCGGGAATATTCAGCGAGATTGGTAAGTTTGAGTCGGTTGAGGCTCTATCGAGCACTGGCTTCCCTCCCACCGCTTCGGTTGCTGCCCAAGCCAACTGTACGAGCGGAGTTTCAACAGGCGTTTCACCGCCTGGGCGCTCGCCTATAAGTTCAGTCACAAGAGCGAGAGGCTGCTCTCCCTTGCGACGAGTCGAATTCTCTTCATCTGCAGCTTCTCTTACTGAACGTCGAAAAAACGCATCCAGTTTTAGTAACTCGTCCGCGCTCACTGAGCGCAAGTCGACATCCATTGATGCTTCGCAGGGGATCGCGTTGACGCTTTGTCCACCTTCGATACGCCCAACATTAAATGTGGTGCGCGGCTCATTTGGCGCGGGATACGAGGCAAGCTTTGCAATCGCACGGCCCAACGCGTGAACCGGGTTGGCGATGCCGAAATCACTCCACGAGTGGCCGCCCGCGCCGCGAAATTGGACGCGATAGCGATGGGAACTAAGGGCTCCATTAGTGATGCGATCTAATCCGGCGCCATCAAAGCTTATGAAAGCACCGACGCGACCGGCCCATTCGCTTTTCGTAAAGAGATGTTTCACGCCGCGCAGGTTTCCTTCACCTTCTTCGCCAACAGTGCCGACAAACAAAATCGAGCCTGTTGTCTGAATCTCGCATGATTGTAGGGCCTCCACCATTGCGATGAGCGCGGCGAGACCGCACGCGTCGTCTGCTATACCGGGTGCAAATAACTTCGCGCCCACACGCCGCGGCGTTATATCAGTGTCAATGGGAAAGACGGTGTCGAGGTGCGCGCTAACAACCAACAACGGTGTGTCTGAAATACCGGGGCGGAGCGCGACGCAATTTCCTTCGTCGTCAAGTCGCGCGTCAATCAGCCCCAACGCACAAAACTTCTGATGCAGATATTCAGCTCGTTTTGTTTCGCCGAAGGGCGGCGCAGCTATGGAATTGATCTCAATTTGTTGTGCCGTGATCGCGTCCGCGTGAGATTCGAAAAATTTGAAGGCTTGCTGCACGGCGCCTGTGTCGAGCAGGCTTTCGACCACTTGATCAGTTGCAGATGGCAAAGTGGAAGACATTTCGTTTTAGAAGAGACTTGAGGAAAGACGGGAATGTGATAGCTCCTGGGAAATCATGGATCGTGTAGTGCGAATGGCGAACCCGTCTTCTATTCACGATTTACGATTTACGATTCAGACAAGACCCATTATCTCATCTTCCCGTAATACCGCGGATGCCTGCTTTGCATGTTCGTAGATTCGCGTGACGCGATCTTCGCTTGCCTGGATGCCGCGTTTCTCGAGCCAGTAGATGACATTTGACTTACCGCTCATCGGCCCGATTTCCACAACCTGCTCAAGTCCAAATTGACCTGCAGGTACGCCTGAATAAACGAGATCGGCAAGTTCCTTGTCGCCTTTTCGATAACTCTTGATCACTGCGGCTGCGTGAACGCCGGTTGCGGTGCGAAATGCGTCGCGTCCAAAAACAGGGTAGTTATGCGGAATTGTCCACTGGCAAGCGGTCGATGCCAGCGTGCAATATTCGCCCAGCCGCGACAAGTCATTATCAATCCAGCCCATCAATTTGAGATTGACGAGCAACTGGTCCATTGGCGTGTTACCGACGCGCTCGCCCATGCCAAGCGCCGAACCGTGAACTTGATCGGCTCCGCCTTGAATCGCAGCGATCGAATTGATCAAGCCCAGCCCGCGGTCCTGATGCCCATGCCAATCGAGGCGGATGCCGCCCCCTTGCTCTTCGATAATGCGCTTGACGAAGTTAACTACGGATCGTGCGCCGTCGGGAGTGGAGTGACCCACGGTATCGCATACGCAAACAGCTTTCGCGCCACACTGAATCGCAGTTGTATACAAAGCCCGGATTGTTTCCGGATGTGCGCGCGTCGTGTCTTCGGTAACATACATCACCGGCACACCTTCACCGACCGCAAACGTCACCGCGTCTTCAGTAAGTTTAAGTAACTTATCAAGAGTCCAGTCTTCAGCGAAAAAACGAATTGCTGACGAGCCGATGAAGGTGCAGGCCTCGATTGGAATGCCGGCGCGCTGCGAGATCTCGACGATCGGGATGATGTCGTTGCGATGCGTTCGCGCCGCACAGTTTGGACGAATCTTGAGTTTCTTTTCCGCAATCTCCCGTGCCATCAACTCCACGCCCGCCGCGTGCGTGCCGCCGGCTCCGGGCAAGCCAATATCGGCGGTGTCGATACCGAGAGCGTTCATCAAGTGCAGCAGCTCAATTTTCTTCTCGACCGTAGGCTCGCAAACCGAGGGCGACTGCAAACCGTCGCGCAGTGTTTCGTCGTCGAAGCCGATGTGACGCTTGGGCGGAAGCAGCGCCGGATCGATTGTGTTCCAGTCGTAAACTAATTCTTCGAGTGACACTCGCGAAAACCTCCAGGGATGGTCAAGCAGTTCAGAGTACAACCTTCGGGTTGCGGGTTCCGTACGTGTCAAGCTAAAGCTTGTACTCTAAACTACAAAGAGTGCTCAAGCAGTTCAGAGTACAACTTTTGGGTTGAATTTTCGCGTAGTCGCCAAGCTAAAGCTTGTAATCTAAACTTCTGCTACGGGAGAAATTCGATTACAGCAATCGGCCCTAGTCAATGTCAAGCGACCGATCTAGCGGGTAGTATCTTAGATTGAAATCCTCTGCGCGGAGATTACGCCGAGAAAAACTAAATGAAGACACTACGATTGGAGCGCAGCTTTTGACCGAAAGCGTTGCTCTGTTATAGCCTCTGACGCGTTTATCCGGCTGTGCTTAGTCCCAACTGACAACTTTGAATCCGCAAACTCCGGCTGAAGGTAAAACGATCGCTTTGGGTTCTGATCGCGCCGCCAAGATCATGGCCGTGCGTGCCAGCCTTAAGCGCATCGCGGAGATTGATCCGGCATGGGCGCGACCAAATATCATCGCGCGCCGAGTTGAAACAAACGTGCCGGCGATGCCGCTGAACGATTGGGAGTTGATGCAGGGAGCACGCGAGCGCGCGCTGGCGGTACGCGATATGTTGCAGGCGCAACGCCGAAGCGCAGATGTATATGTTGGCCTGGAAGGCGGCTTTCATTCCATCTCCATCGAAGGTGAATGGCACACCTTCTTGCGCGGCTGGGCTTACGCGACCGATGGCAAAAATGGAGCGTTTGGCGCCACACCATCAATCAGTGTTCCCGCCTCGCTCGCGAAAAAAGTCATTGAGGGCCGTCGCGAACTCGGGTTGGTGATTGATGAAGTTGCGGGCGTAACGGACCTGCGTAGCAGGCAAGGCGCCTGGGGCATTCTTTCGCGAGATCTGGTTACGCGCTCGATGAGTTTTGAGGTCGCATTAATCGCAGCCCTCGCGCCGTTTTATAATAAGAAGCTGTATTCTTAGTTTGTTTTGACGAGGGCGTCGCCCTCGTCGGCGGGCAGCGCCCGCCGCTAAACCAAAGGCTGATTATTGATGGACGAACTTATCGCACAGGTTAACGATGGCGAACCAACACACCACTCGCGTGTAACCACCGGCTGGATCGAGGTGATCGCGGGCTCGATGTTTTCCGGAAAGTCGGAAGAGCTGATTCGTCGTTTGCGCCGCGCCAAGATCGCGCGGCAAAAGGTGCAGGTCTTCAAGCCCAACGTCGATTCGCGCTTTTCAAACGATCACATAGTTTCGCATTCCGAGATGCGTCATGAATCGGCAAACAGTCGCAACGCGGCCGAAGTGCTGACGAAAGTTGAACCTGACACGGAAGTGGTTGGGATTGACGAAGGCCAGTTTTTTGACAACGAGCTGGTGAGCGTGGCCAACGAATTGGCCCAGCGCGGCATACGCGTGATCATTGCCGGTTTGGATCAGGATTACACCGGCAAACCGTGGGAGCCGATGCCGCAACTGCTGGCAATCGCGGAATACATTACAAAGACGCATGCGATCTGTATGAAGTGCGGCCAGGCGGCCAATAATACGCAGCGCACTTTTGAATCCGAGGAGCGCGTCGCAGTCGGCGGCGAAGGCATGTATGAAGCCCGCTGCCGCAAATGCTTCGTACCCCATGCCGATGCACCAACCGTCCATTCGGATTAGTAATTCGCACTTGTAGAAAACGCTGGCCGTGCGATGAACGCACCGTTAGTCTCAAGCGCCAGCAACGAGGACTAGACCTTAGCGCACCTAAATTACTACCGCCCGGTCCAACTAGTTTTTCATTCTTGCCATCTCACCACGCAAGAAGTCTCTCCGATCCTCGTTCTACCGCCAGATAGTTTCTACTTCCAGCGTCTTCCCGAAGTTCAAGGGGTTCTGGCCGCTGAAACGGTGAGCGCTGCCGCTCTTTAACTCGTTCAAGTGGCCTCAGGTTGTCTCCCCGACAACAAAAACAATTCCTTGTCTGAAGGAGGCAACAATGAAAACAAATGGTTTTGTCTTAGTGAATAATTTTGGCTTACGGTCGCACACAAAGTCCCACACAAGGTTGCACGCGTTTGCACTCGTCTTCGCGCTTGTTCTGTGTGCTCTTGCGGTCCCGATGTTCCTAGTCAATGCTCAGAGCAAAAAGGTTTCAGGCGCACCGGGCGAAGGCGGTTCAAAGCAAACCAATCAAACGCAGGCCGGCAGTTATCGATTGTCCGGTCCTTACACGCACAAGAATCTGTCGATCTTTCTTATCCATAGCAAGATCGTCACTCGCACAAAAACTTTTCTGACGTTGCAGGAAGCACTGGAACAAAAGAAAGTGGTTGTTTACGAAACACAAAGCGTCAATGAGCTTTCCATCGAGAATCGTTCCAACGAAGACGTTTACGTGCAATCCGGCGACATCGTAAAAGGCGGGCAGCAGGACCGCATGATCGGTGTGGACCTTATTGTGCCGCCGAAGTCTGGCCGCATGCCTATCGCGGCATTCTGTGTCGAGCATGGTAGATGGAGTGGTCGTGGCAACGAGCGCGCTGGTGTTTTCAGCAGCTCAGCGGATGCAGCGGCAACTAAAGAGATAAGGCTGGCGGCGAAAAGTGCAAACTCTCAAAACGCTGTTTGGGAGAACGTACGTGTGGCCCAGGACAAGCTTAGCGAAAACGTCGGCATGCGCGTTAACTCAACTGTCTCGGAGTCAAGCCTGCAATTAGCAGTGGAAAACACGCGCGTGCGAGAGTCTGCTGATAGCTACATCAAAGCGCTCGTGAACATCGTAGACCGCAGCGACGACGTGATTGGCTATGTGTTCGCCATCAATGGAAATGTAAACAGCGCCGATGTCTATTCCTCAAACGCGCTGTTCAAAAAGCTGTGGCCCAAGCTGCTGAAAGCAAACGCCGTCGAGGCGATTGCGAGTTTACAGAAGGAAAAGTTTACGCCGCCGAAGGAAGCAAGCGCAAAAGCATTTCTAACCGAAGCTGAGCAGGCGCGTCCGTCTGAAAAGCAGGTTACGAAGCGGGTAAAACTTGTGACGCGCGAAGATGACAAGAACGCTTTCTTTGAAACTCAGGATGAGAGTCAGAAAGGCGCTTGGGTACACCGCAACTACATTAAGAAGAACTAGGGTGTAGGGTGTCGGGTGTTGGGTGTGGGTAGAACACCTACACCCATCCCCCAACCCAACACCCCGTTTCAGTGCACCAGTTTCGTTGAGTACAGCACGCCGTACATCTCATCCTGGTGTTTGGGAAAGCCTCGGCCGTTGCTCGAGAGCATGACATCCACCATTTGCACCTGTCCGCCGTACTTGCGATAGGCCATCCACTGGAGTCTGCGAAAGTCGCCGGGCTTTTCGGGATTCGACTCGCGAAACTGCACACCTTTCAGACCGTCAATCTCCAGCCACTTCAACTCATCAACTTCGAAGTGCTTCATGCGAGTTTCTGCCTGATCATAAAACGCTTGAATACTAGATTCGGTGGGAAAACTGTCGTCCATCGGTGAGATACTAACTATCAGGTGCGCAGCTTCGTCTCCACCCGGTGAACTCCAAACCAGTTCCTTGGCTTCACTGCTGTCCTCCTTCCACTGCGCCGGGGCGGTCCACGACATGCCCTGCCGGTTCCATTTGATTTCCTTTCCGCCGGCTAGTGCTTGTGTTTGTGCGGCTGTCGGCGTCGCCTTTTCGGCTTCACCGCTCGAGCTCGATGTGGATTTTTCAGAGCCGCCGGATTTACTTGCAGTTTTTAATTTCGTACCAAGGTTACACAATGTCAAAGCAAAGCCGAGTACAAAAATGGTTGGAATCTGTTTCATGGGCCACACTCACAAAAAGGAACTGGAAGAGCAGAAAGCTTCTATTGCAAAAGAGAGCCTCAAGTCAATGTTTCAAATAACCCAAGCCGTTAGCTTCATGCATAAAGATCCACCACAGAGTCACAGAGAACACGGAGGACGCACAGAGATTAGTTCAAACTAGACCCCAGCAAACCAGTTTGCGTTACAAATCTCGATGCCGCGTGTTATCCTACGAATCCCCCTCAAACAGCCCCTTAAATAAACCGAGCAAGCGCTCAAGCTCCGGAGAAATCTATGAAAACCGTCAATTTCAAAGCAGCGACATCATTCTGTCTTTTTGTGGTTGGTCTATTGGTGCTGGTTGGCAGTGGCTGCCAGCGTGCCGATACAAATGCAAATACAAATCTGACCGTTAATGCCAACACTTCGCCGACGAATGCGAACGCGAATCTCTCGCCCGACACCGCAGGCATTGCCGCGCGCGAGCCGGAACAGTATCAAGCCACTTTGGTATTCAGCGCTGAAACGGAGGGCGGCCAGAAGACAGTTGGCATCCCTACTTTATCGGCCCAGGTGGCCCGCAACGGCGCCGACCGTCGCGTGTCGTTCAAGATGCCGGACGGCTCGGATTTGATCTATATCGAACAGGGCGACAAGCACATCGTGGTCGCGCCCAGCCGCAAACAGTATGCTGAGCTCACGCCCGAAGCCACCGGCTTCCAACTGCAAAAACTGATGACGCCGGGGCAACTCGTTTCCTATCTGGAAAAATTGCGAGGCGTCGAACGTGTTGGCGACGATACGATTAATGGGCGCACCGCTGACAAGTATCGTTACGCGAACACGACCAACACTTCGACCTCGGCAGGCCAGGTAAACACCGAAGCTTTCGTTTACGTTGATAAGGAAACCGGACTGCCGCTGCGGTCTGAGTTGTACAGCGAGGCAAGCGGCAACGTTCAGGGAGTCAAAGGCGCAAAAATCGTTGCAGAGATGCGCGACATCAGCACAACCGTCGACGCGTCGCTGTTTCAGGTTCCGCCGGGACTCGACAAGGTGCCACCTGAACAAGTGCGCTCGCAGATCGATGCCTTCACCAGCACAGTGGCGGCCGTAATAAAAGCGCTGCTCAGCAACATGGCGCCACAGGGCACGTCGAATTCCGCTTCGCCAATGATGATGGCGTCACCTTCAGCCTCGCCCTCGGCGAAGGCAACATACTAGGCACAAGATGAGATACCTATTGCTTTTGCTTGTCGGGCTGATAGTTGGTGCAGCGGCGACGATATTTTTCCTCGGCTCTCCGCGCGCTAAAGCGATTCCTGGCGTGAAGGTCCAAGCGCCGGCTGCGGGCGGCGATCCGCCGAGCACGGTGGTGGTTTCCATGAACAGCGGTTTTCTTGATGAAATGCTGGCGTCGGTTTTCCGCGATCTTGGGCCGCCGTCGTTCAACCTTTCGCAAACAACCTCGCCTTCACCTTTTGCGCAGCTCGAAAACATTGCGTTTCAAAGCGGTTGCGCTAGCACGGTGACGCTGGCAGCGGAAGGTGAAGGAGTGAAGACGCAGGTGCAGTTTGCGAATGGCAACATCTCGGCGCCGCTTGTCTTCAGCGGCAGTTATGGCCTGATGGGAAACTGCATGCAGTTTAAGGGTTGGGCGCAGACGACGATTCAACTGAGTTTCGATCAGCCGGGTCAGACATTGTATGGCCGTGTGAACGTTGAAGGTGTCAATCTTGAAGGGGTGGCGCCCTTTGCAAACAGCTTCGTTACCGTGTTTGTGCGCACAGCAATCGATCAACGAATCAACCCGCTGGTGTTGTTGCGTCCGTCGCAACTGCAACTAATGATCCCGGTGCAGGGAAGTAACGGGACAGTGAAGGCGCATGTGAAGGACGTGCGGTCGGAAGTGCAGGACGGCGTGCTGCATTTGCACATCACTTACGACTTCAGCGGCGAGAAGGGACAACAGCCGCAAACGTAAGGCAAGCAGTTCAGAGTACAAGCTTCAGCTTGAAGCCTTACGAGAACACGCAAGCTAAAGCTTGTACTCTAAAC
>JBDUCB010000275.1:0-2675 GCA_040003695.1 bacterium | reverse complement strand
TCAATAAATCCCGCCACAGGCGAAACCCTAAAAACATTTGAGTCTTTGTCGAAAGCTCAGATCAACGAAAAGTTGCAGCTTGCCAGCGATACGTTTCGAGTTTATGGCGAAACATCATTCGCCGAACGCGCCGCAATGATGACGCGCGCGGCGGAAATCCTTGAGACCGAGAAGCATGGTTTCGCGCGCACCATGAGTAGCGAAATGGGCAAACCCATCAACGGCGCAGTTGGCGAAGCAGAAAAGTGCGCCTGGGTTTGTCGCTATTACGCCGAAAACGCGGAACGCCATCTCGCCGACGAGCTTGTTGAAACAGACGCGACGAAGAGTTATGTCAAGTTTCAGCCGCTTGGACCAGTGCTCGCGGTGATGCCGTGGAACTTTCCTTTCTGGCAAGTATTTCGTTTTGCAGCGCCGGCATTGATGGCCGGCAATGTTGGTTTGCTCAAGCACGCTTCAAACGTACCGCAGTGCGCGCTGGCTATTGAAGACATCTTTCGCCGTGCAGGTTTTCCTGAAGGGGCGTTTCAAACTTTGCTGGTCGGTTCTGACGCAGTCGAAAACATCTTGCGAGATATCCGGGTCGCCGCAGCCACACTCACCGGCAGCGAGCCAGCCGGCCGCAGCGTCGCTGCCATCGCCGGCAGCGAAATAAAGAGGACTGTGCTGGAACTCGGCGGCAGCGATCCGTTCATCGTTATGCCTTCGGCGAATTTCGAAGAGGCTGTGACCACTGCGGTCAAAGCGCGCACTATCAACAACGGTCAGTCGTGCATTGCCGCCAAACGTTTCATCGTCTCCAAAGAAATTTATGCAGAATTTGAGAAGCGTTTTGTCGAAAAAATGAAAGCGTTAACCGTGGGCGATCCACAGAATGAGGCTACCGAAATCGGACCGCTCGCAACCGAGCAGATACTGAAGGACGTTGACGAGCAGGTGAAGACCTCTGTTGCGGCTGGCGCGATTCTTTTGACAGGAGGCAAAAAGCTGGAGTGCGTTGGAAATTTCTACGAACCAACAGTGCTGGCTAACATTCCCAAAGAATCGCCTGCTTATGCCGAAGAGGTGTTTGGCCCAGTGGCGCTTTTGTTCCGGGTTGAAAGCATCGATGAGGCAATCGAGCTCGCAAACGCCACCAGCTTTGGGTTGGGTGCTGCTGCCTGGACGAACGATGAAACCGAACGCAACCAGTTCATCGAACAACTTGAAGCAGGTTGCATCTTCATCAACGGCATGGTGGCATCAGATCCGCGGCTGCCGTTTGGCGGCGTGAAAAACTCGGGCTATGGCCGCGAGCTTGGTGAGTTTGGTATTCGCGAGTTCGTCAACATCAAAACAGTATGGATCAAATGATGCTGCGCGAAGCGGGTGGTAGATCGGTAAGCTTCTATGTCAAGATGAAGTCAATCATTGCTTCAGCCCAGTCCAAAGAGGAAAAATCCGTCTATGGAGAACTTTGAAAAACTTGGCGCGTTCTATCTCGGCCGTCCTTATGACCTGAAAAAGAAAAAGCCGAAGGATGGCATCATCCTTTACGACTCGAAGGATCTCGTGACGCACGCTGTCTGCGTAGGCATGACCGGCAGCGGCAAGACCGGGCTTTGTATCGCGTTGCTCGAAGAAGCAGCAATTGACGGCGTACCAGCAATCGTGATCGATCCCAAAGGCGATCTTTCGAACTTATTGCTGACTTTTCCGGATCTCAAGTCTGAAGACTTCGCTCCGTGGATCAACGAAGAAGAGGCAGGGAAGAAAGGCGTTTCGACCTCGGAATACGCCGCGCAACAAGCCGAGCTTTGGAGGAAGGGCTTGGCGGATTGGGGACAAGATGGAGCGCGCATTCAGAAACTCAAGAATGCCGCGGACTTTCGCATTTACACGCCGGGCAGCAACGCAGGCTTGTCAGTTTCTATTTTGAAGTCTTTCGCAGCGCCCCCAGCCGCGCTGCGTGACGACACCGAAGCGATGCGCGAGCGCGTCAGCACCACAGCAACCAGCTTGCTGGGTTTGCTCGGCATCGACGCGGATCCTATAAAGAGCCGCGCGCACATTTTGCTGTCAAACATACTGAACTCGGCATGGTCAGCCAGCCACGATCTGGATATCGCTGCGTTGATTCAGCAGATTCAAACGCCACCGATGACGAAAGTGGGCGTGATGGATCTCGATTCATTCTTTCCTTCAAAAGATCGTTTTGAGCTGGCAATGTCGCTGAATAACTTGTTGGCCGCACCCGGGTTCAGCAGTTGGATGGAAGGCGAACCGCTCGACGTGCAGCAGCTTCTTCATAGTCCTGAAGGCAAACCGCGCGTTTCGATCTTTTCGATCGCACATCTCAATGATGCCGAGCGAATGTTCTTCGTCTCGCTGTTACTGAACCAGACCCTCGGCTGGATGCGATCGCAATCCGGCACCACGAGTCTGCGCGCGATTCTCTATATGGACGAAATCTTTGGCTTCTTTCCGCCGGTGGCTAACCCCCCGTCGAAAGTGCCGCTGTTGACGTTGCTGAAACAGGGACGCGCGTTTGGGTTGGGCGTCGTGCTGGTCACACAGAATCCGGTCGACCTTGACTACAAGGGCCTTTCAAATACCGGCACGTGGTTCATCGGCCGCTTGCAGACTGAGCGCGACAAGGCGCGGGTATTGGAAGGTCTGGAAGGCGTCGCCGCCGG
>JBDUCB010000016.1:0-2680 GCA_040003695.1 bacterium | reverse complement strand
CATCTATGATCGCGTTCAAGTGACGCCGCGAGACGTGAGACGGTTGGCGGCGCACTTTGGCGTTACTTCGGAGGTGGCGTCTGCGCGCTTCACCAAAACGTGGGGTAAAGAAAGAATACTTCGCCGCCGCGCCGACAAAATGTTTGGCCAGGCCTGTATGTTTCTGGATCAAGACACACGCAAGTGCACTGTCTACCACGCGCGACCCGGCACCTGCCGCGAATTTCCGACGACGGCGCGTTGCGCCTACTACGATCTAATCAAGTTTGAACGCAACCAGCAGGACGATCCTGACGTGCTGCCGCTGGTGAAGATTACTTTTAAGAACGGCAACGGGAAATAGGAAACGAGTTTAGAATTGGCACTTGTGCCAACAGACTGGACAAGTCCCGGCTCTAAACAATCAGCCAGGAGTTTAGAGTTGGCGCCCGTGCCAACCTCTCGCGCGACATTTTAAAGAGGGAAGACGACGTGGAGCGGTTCTTAGCGGGTTTTATCGGAAAAAAGGTCGATGTTTATTGTGGCGGAGCATCGAGCTTGCGCGGTGAAGTGATGAAAGTTGAGGACGGCGTGCTTCATCTTAAGGATAATGACGGGAAAATGTGTTTCGTAGCGATAGATAAAATCATGGTCGTCTGGAAAGCTCGCGACGATGAACACCGGGCAGGTTTTGTTTCCTTCAATGCAACAGAGAAGTAACTGTAGTCACGTTCGCGGATAAGGTCTCAATCCAAAAACTAAAACGCCGGAACCCGATTGGGGCAGCCGGCGTTTCTCTTTTTGGCCAGTAAAATTTATTAGTCCGTAGTCGCTGTGACTGGTGCTGGAACTTGGCGGAACCCGTCGATACGCGATAGCCAGTAATCATTAAAAGGCGAATAAACAACGCCGTGGTGCCGTGAGGCATGATAGAAGCCGTGCTCATCGGCAACTATGCCGACGTGCGCGAGGTTGCTGAAGAAGACTAGCGTGCCAAACTTGTATTGTTCACCCGGGGCAGGCGCGGTGAAACGAGACCACAAGGTGCGTGCACTGCCGCGCTCAAAATCAATGCCGGCTGACTTGAAAGCGCTCCAAACAAAACCGGAACAGTCGAAGGCCGAGGGACCAATAGCGCCCCAGACGTAGTGAGCACCCATCCGTTCATCGATCGCGGCAGTCATCAATCGCTGAAAGCTATTCCCCGCGGGCGACGCTGCGGGTAGCGAAGCCTTGATGTCCTCAGCCGATGCAAGCGAAATAATTATCGGCTCGTCATCAGGAACCGGAAGAATTGAGACAGCATTTTCTCGGGCTAGTTGGTGCAGACCCATGTCGGCATTTTGCGCGAAGGCGGGATTTTGCGCGAAGGCGGTTTGGGCAATCATGCCAAGCGAAAAGCAGGTCGCTAGCGCATGGGGGAACAGTCTTTTAGAAAACAACGAGGGACTTCTCCTTCAAATTTTTATGCCGCAACTACTCTGGTGAGGAGCTACTTCGGGAGGGCAAAGCATAATAATGGGCCGAAAACGATAGAACAAGGGGCAATGTGACTGTTTCGTGACGAATCACAAAGCCGCGCAACAATACGACCCAAAAGAGGTCAGGATTAATATTTGAGGATGAGCAGATGTGCGAATGATTCGCTTAGGAGATGTCTGAACTCAAAACACAATCAGTCAATGTGAGCCATTCTTAGGAGACGCGGGACAGCATGCGGCGAAGATTAATCGCGAATAATACTGTGAGTGCGAGAGTCATGTGGGACAAGCTCCTGCCCGGTTCTCAGCGCAAACCGTTAGTTTGCGCCCTCGTTTGCATTCCGTTGTTATTGCTAAAACAGAATGAATCGAGCTCAACTTCCGCAACGATTGAGGGGCGGAGCGGAGCAGTCAGCACAAACTAACAGGTTGCGCGAATTAAGTAGCTTGAGTTGCCGCCTGATAATTCATTCCCACCGTCATAATTTTCTGTAGCAATTGATCGTAAGGAAGGCCGCTGTGTGCAGCCGAATCCGCGAAATCTTCGTTTTCGGCAATCTGCGGATTTGGGTTAGCTTCGAGTAGATAAAATTGGCCCTCGTCAGTTAGACGATAATCAAGCCGCGCATATCCGCTCAAAAACATGTAACGGTAGATTCGTTTGGACAAGCGTTCGAGCACCTTGTGTTGCTCTGGGGTGAGCTCAGCCGCGCGTGTTGCTACTCCTACTCGTTCCTGGTAAGCAGGATCCCACTTCACCTTCAAAGTAGCGATATTCTCCGCGCCTTCGGGCAGCTTTTCCATTACCAGCTCCCACGGCGAATAGGTCTGGATATTTGTGTTTCCGATCACGCCGACGTAAATCTCGCGTCCCTTTATATATTGCTCGGCGATGGCGGCGGTCTTGTTTTGCCGATGGATAAACTCGACCCGCTGAGTCAGCTTGTCGTCGTCATGAACAACAGACGCCTGCGCAATGCCGACGGAACCCTCTTCGCTGATGGACTTTACAAGCAGCGGAAACTTCAAACGCTTTGGCCGCCTGACCTTGCGGTTCATGGGAAACACCGCAAAATTCGGCACCTGTATGCGGTGATAGGAAAGGATGATTTTGGTCAAAGCTTTGTCGTGCGCCAGCGTCAAGCCGCGCGGGTTGCAACCCGTGTAGGCTTGCTTCATCAGCTCGAGATAACTGACGACATGCTGATCGTAAAGCGGAT
>JBDUCB010000293.1:0-2682 GCA_040003695.1 bacterium | reverse complement strand
CGCCGGGTTGATACTGATGATCAAAATCCTTCCCCGACTCGGCCAAACTGGCAACTTCGATTTGCATGACCGTTACACTGCTGCGAACGCCACATTTTGGCGGTTAGCAAGCAAAAGGCCATTATAACTGCGGGGGCCAGAGTGTCAACGAGGGGTAGCCAGCGGACAAATTAACTATTCAGACTTCGCTGGCAAATCCGCAGTATCGAGAACCCGCGCTACTTTTTCCGAGAGACGCTCGAGCCTGTTTTCCAGCGCTGAGATCCTTTCCAGCAGATGCTCTTCGTTTGAGCCGGCTCCATCTGCTGCGTCGTACCTCGCTCCCAGTGGCTCAACAATTATCATCAGCCTCGTGCCACAACGCGCACAAAACTCCTGACCGAGCGGATTTGCCGCCAGGCACTTTTGACAATAATGAGCAACTGAAGACATTTAAGTTTTACCTGTGGCGCAAACTCTTAGTCTGCGTCTGGTGTAGGGCAAACTTTAGTTTGCGTCTGGCGTAGCGCAATCTTTAGTTTGCGTCTTGTGTAGCGTAAACTTTTAGTTTGCGATCTGTATATACCTCGCAACTGTTAGTCTAAACGAAACGCAAACTAAAGTTTGCGCTACATGTATTCATAAAAACCGCGGCCAGTTTTCTTTCCTAACCACCCGGCATCCACATACTGCTTTAGCAAAGGGCACGCCCGATATTTTGGATCGCCAAAGCCATCGTACAAAACATTCAATATCGCAAGACAGACATCCAGTCCGATAAAGTCAGCCAGCGTCAGTGGTCCCATGGGATGATTCATTCCCAGCTTTATGATGCCGTCGATGCTTTCGCGCGTCGCAACCCCTTCGTAAAGTGTAAACACGGCTTCATTGATCATCGGCATCAGGACACGATTTGAAACGAAGCCGGGCGAATCGTGACAGTCGAGCGCCGTTTTGCCAAGCCTTTCCGACAGCTCTCGAACCCGCTGGTAAGTTGCATCGGACGTGGCAATGCCGCGAATGACTTCGACAAGCTTCATAACCGGAACCGGATTCATGAAGTGCATGCCAACCACCTTGTCCGGGCGCTTTGTTACTGCGCCCAGCCTGGTGATCGAAATTGAAGACGTGTTCGAGGCCAGTATTGTTTCCGGCGGCGTCACGCGGTCCAAGCTCTTGAATACTTCGGTTTTGACAGCAAGATCTTCCGTAACCGCCTCTATCACAAAAACTGCTTTATCAAGCGCCTCGAGTTCTGTCGTAGAGCTTATCCGACCGAGAACTGCTCTCTTATCTTCAGTGGTCAGGCGTTCTTTATCAACATCGCGTTGAAGGTTGCGATCGATTGCATTCATGCCGCGTTGTAAAAGCGCGTCCGTGACGTCGCGCATCACTACGTCATAGCCGGCACGTGCGGCCACCTGCGCGATACCGTTGCCCATCGTTCCCGAGCCAACTATGCCAATCGTTTCTGTCATGATCAGTAGGACAGGCATTCCTGCCTGTCCTTGTTTAGGCCAGAGAGCTTCCTAAAAAGAGAAAGGGACAGGCAAGAATGCCTGTCCTACTTACCGCTCAACAGCCATCGAAACGGCGTTACCGCCGCCAAGACATAGTGCAACCAGTCCACGATGCGCATCGCGACGCTTCAATTCATAAAGCATAGTCGTCAACAAGCGGGAGCCCGATTGTCCAATCGCGTGGCCCAAAGCAACGGCTCCACCGTTCACATTCACACGCTTCGGATCCAGGTTGAGCTCCTTGATAATTGCCACGGCTTGAACTGCGAATGCTTCATTCAACTCAATCAAGTCAACATCAGCCATGGTCCAGCCGGCCTTCTTCAAAACGCGCTTGATTGCTTCGATGGGCGCCATCATCACCAACTCCGGCTGAATCCCCGACGTCGCCTGCGCAACTATTTTTGCCAGCGGTTCCATTCCGCCCGCCCGCGCGCGTTCCGCGGAAGTCACAACCAACGCTGAGGCGCCATCATTAACGCCGGGCGCATTCCCGGCGGTTACTGTTCCTCCCTCTTTCTTGAAGGCCGGTTTCAGTTTTGCCAGCGCCTCGAGCGACGTGTCTTCACGGACAGTTTCGTCCGTATCAAAAACTACCGGCTCGCCTCTCTTCTGCGGTATCTCAACCGGGACAATCTCATCTTTGAATTTTCCCGCTTTGATGGCGGCGGCAGCTTTGCGATGTGAGTTCAACGAATATTCGTCCTGCTGCTCGCGCGTGACGTGATAACGCTCCGAAACAACCTCGCCAGTATTGCCCATGTGATAGTTCTCAAATGCGCACCACAGTCCATCGTTAATCATCGAATCGACCAGAACGCCGTTGCCCAAACGATAACCTTCACGCGCTTTGGGAATCAGATAAGGCGCGTTCGACATCGATTCCATGCCACCAGCCACTACGACATCCGCATCGCCAAGCTGAATTGCCTGCGCCGCCATCATCACGGCTTTCAAGCCGGAACCGCACACCTTATTAATCGTGACTGCGGAAACTCCGAAAGGAATGCCGCCGTGCAGCGCCGCCTGTCGCGCAGGATTCTGGCCCAGGCCCGCCTGGATAACACAACCCATGATTACTTCATCAACATCCTCTGGCGCGATACCGGCCCGCTTGACGCTCTCGCGCACAACAATCGCACCGAGTTCGGTCGCAGAAAACGGTTTCAACGAACCTTGAAAC
>JBDUCB010000160.1:0-2686 GCA_040003695.1 bacterium | reverse complement strand
ACCGGCGCGACCAACCCGGCCGGGCGTGCGAAAGCCGCTTTCAAAGTTTTCGCGGTTAAAAAGGTTATCCACGTAACCAAACAAACGAAGGCGCTGCCGCGGAGTTAACGGCAATTCATAACTCGCGCCTAGATCGGCCTTGATCAAACTCTTGAACCGGTAAACAAGCGGGAAGACGGGCGCCAGATATTCGCTCGTCGCTGTTAGATCAAAATTAATGAAAGCCCGCTTTCGAATGCGCTGTGTGACAACCGCGGCGAATTGATGATCTGGAATAACCAGCGAGCTAATAACATTGCTGCCGCTGACCTGTGGCGTGCGTTGGTCGCTGTTCGTATATGTGTAACTAAGGAAGACATCAAGCGCGCGAGTCGGCGAGGCTGTAGCCGATAGTTCGAGACCACGCGCGAGCCCACCCCCGGTATTTAGATAACCAAAGAACCGGCCAAATGGATCTGTTTGCGGGTTGATCGCACCCGAGAAATCAAAGCCTATTACTTCCTGCAGTCTGGTATGGAAATAGGTTCCGGTCAGTCTTAAACGATTGTCCGCAAAAGATTGATCGATTCCCATGTCGAAAGCAATAGAACGTTCCGGGCTGAGACGCGGATCGCCCAGCGGCGAAAAGAAGCCGCCAAAGAACGAGGTTCCGAAACGTTCAAACAACGATGGCGCGCGATAACCGTTACCAACGTGTGCGCGTAGTTTTGTATTTGTCGAGCGAAAAAAATAAGCAATCGACCCATCACCAGTGTAGGCATTTGGCGGCGAGCCAAAGGCGAGTCCGGTGTACGGCGCGCCGGCGGTTGGCGTAAATCTTGGATTCGTCAGCGAAAAGAATTGGGCCCGAAAGGCCGCTGAGAGCTGCAAGCGATCATCGAGAAGCCGCAGCTGATCCTGCACAAAAAATGCGTTGCTTCGCTCTGAAACATCCGTGGTGGAATTATCGGCAGGATCGGGCGAAGACGATCGATTCGCAAAAGTCGAGGCTTCAAATTCGTAGCCGGCATTGATGAAGTTGTATTTGCCCGCGCGAAGATCGGTGCGAGCGCTAAGGGTGTGGATGCGGCTCTGATCTAACGTGCGAGTTGAACCGCCGAATGGTTGAAAACCAGTTCCGCCGGGTCCGTCGCTGTTCGCTCGTCGCGTACCGAGGCCCTGATAAGAGATCGTATAGCCGAATGCTTCGCTCGGACGCTGCGCAAACGTAACAGCACCGTCAAAAAACCGGCTGGCAGCGGAAGCGTCCGGATCGTCAGCGTCGGGGACAAACGTTGCTCCACCAGGATTTAATTGGCCAAGGGGGAGACCCGCTTCAAAACGTCGCAGTTCGGCACGAGACAACGGCACCGCGCTGACAATCGTCGTAGCCGGAAAAGTCCCGATGGCAGTTGGACTGCTGTTCAATTGCACAAAAGAAGTGCCTGCGTATACGCGTCCCGAAAGTGTAGTAGTTGATGACAAGTGGAACACGACGCGCCCCTGACCACTGGTGTTGCGCGCCGCGTCATCGCCGTCAATACCCCGCGTCACGTTAAGGTGAGTTGCGCCAGCGCTGTAGCCAAAATGACTCGTGCCGCCGGCTAATTGTGCGCGTCCACGAAATAGTCCAAGCCCACCTCCTTCGGCCAGAATATTTCCGTGAGCCGGGCCGCCACCTTCGTCGGTCACTATGTTGACGACGCCGCCGATCGCGTTCGTGCCATAGAGCGATGAGCCTGATCCCCGAAGTACTTCGACTCGATCCAAATTGGTAACCAAAAAGTCGCTCAAAAAACTAGTCGCGTCACCAGTGGTAGCATCGCGGAAACGGATCCCATCAATCAATACCGACGTATCCTGGTTACGTAAGCCACGGGCCTTGATGGACACAAGCCTGCCGGGCCCACCCAGTTGCTGAATGCGCAACCCGGGGACCGTGCGTAAAGCGTCAGTCACTGAAGACTCATCGCGCCGGTCGATCTCGCGCGAGTCCAGTACCGAAATCGCTTTCGAGACTTCGTCAACAGGTTGTACTGAACCTTGTGCCGTAACAACGACTTGCTCACTAACGGCTGCAAAGGGCAAAGGGATATCAAGCGAGATGGTTGCTGTGAGTTCAACGCGCACGATACGCGTGGCCGCGTGCCCGAAGCCGCCGGCTTCGGCTTCGATCAAATACTCGCCCGGCGCGAGTTGTTCGAAGCGACAGATGCCCGTGCTATCGGTAAGGCACTTGATTCGAATGCGATTGTCGCGGGTATAGAGGATCGCCTGCGCATTTGGCAGAATCGCGCCCTGTGGGTCCACAACACGGACGCTTATTGTTGGGGTGGGGGCGATAATGCCTTGCGCAAAAATGTGGTCAGAAAAAGGACTCAGAAATATCACCAGGCTTATGAGGCTGATTGTCTTGTTAACAGAAGAGAAACATCTAGTTCTTTTTTGTTGAGCTGTAGTTTTCATTTGTAGAGTCTCCTGCCCGTCGCAGTGCGAGCTACGAAAGATGGCGGCGAGGTCTCCTGACTCGCGACTTACGCTTGCGCGCCTTCCCATTCTTGCGAACAGTGGCTAGAACTTGCGCGGCGTCTTCGTCGCCTACAGTTGCGCGGGCAGTGGCGGATTTCGACCGCCTTCCCTAAGCCGTCATCATGTTGAAGCGAGAGATTCAGGCAAGCTGCCTGTTGCTCTCGCCGTTTACCGGCGC
>JBDUCB010000402.1:0-2689 GCA_040003695.1 bacterium | reverse complement strand
GGCGCGGGTTGATTCGCTGCGCCGCCATGCAACCGCCTCAGCCCAAATGGCCCAGGTATCCATCATCAATGCAACTTTTTACACCGTGACGATCGATGCCAATGGCGATGGAGTCCTGGACGCGCCAAAGGTCGTGAGCCTGGCCCCAGACGGCCTTCAATTGAATGGGCCTTTTCCGCGAACGATCTACTTCAACTGGCGCGGTCGAACGGTCGATGCTGCCGGTAATGTGGCTTTGCCCACTTTTGTGACGATCTCAAACACCTTAACCAGTCAAATCGATTTGACCACCGCCGGTCAACCTACCCTACAAGGCCCGCCAACGAGCAGTCCGGTAACGAACTCGACCGCGCCTGCACCCAGCTTTCGCTCTCAGACACAGATTCCATGAACTTCGCTATTCACCACAAAGGCCGCATACCTGGACGAACACTCGACGCGCACAACGAGAATGGCGTGCGTCGACCGCGAGGCAATGGCGAAAACGGTTTCACTATCATTGAGGCAACAATTGCTATGTTGTTGATGTTGATTGTGGCGCTAGGATCGGCAAGTCTGTTCTCGTTTTCAATTTATAACAACTCCGGAGGCAGCGACCGGGCAGTTTCACTCGCTATTGCGCAACAGGCTATGGAGGCGTTGCGTGGCGCGACTTTTAACGGAACAACTACTGATGCCCGACTCAACGCCGGCACTGTTGTACAGAATGGGGTTCTTCGTGACGGCCGCTCTTTCACCGTCACGAGGACTGTTACTGACAATTCAACCACGCTGAAGTCGATCACTATCACCGTCAGATCCGAAGGCATAGTCACCGGTTGGGCCTCCGGCGCCGGCGGTACGATTACACTGATTTCTCAACGAAGCCGGGCAGATTAAGTTTTCTGCAGGATTTAGAAAAATGGATGTGCTAAACAAATCAACGCGCAAGAAGACCGAGGCGGGATTCTCTTTGTTGGAACTCATTATCGCGATGGGAATTAGTCTTGCCGTAATGACGGCTGCCAGCACCTTGCTCGCAACTTCCCTACGCACGCGGGCTCGTGAAAATACTCGCTCTGAAGCGCTGGCCTCGGCACAACGCGCGCTAAACATTATGACGCGCGAAATCGGGAACTCCGGATATGGCTTAACGGATAACGGCATCGTTGTTCTGGATTCAGACGATAAGTCAATCCGAGTGCGCGCAAACCTGAACAACAACACCACACTCGCCAACACCGCCAACAATGATGTTGACGAAGATGTGCGCTTCGCCTTTCAACTTGGAAATCGAGCAATCCTTCGCGTTGGCGATTCGGGGACGGTCGTTTTGGCGACTAACATTACCGGTTTGACGATCCGCTATCTGGATATGTCTGGTAACAATGTTACTGCAGCGACAGCGGAACGAGTGAACATAGATGTGAGCGTGGATTTGCCCGCCGGCCTCGAGCAACCTCATTCAGTGGTGCGCCTGGTCTCGGACGTAGCTTTGCGAAACGGACCCGGCACCTTGCAACAGTTCTAACTCACGGGTGATGAAATGAATTCTATGCGACTTAAAGCTTTAACTACTCAGCAAAACAGAAAGAGCGAACGTGGCGCTGCTCTGATTATGGTATTGATGATTTCTGCGTTGCTGCTGACGGCCGGCGGAGCGCTGATACTCAGTACTTCCCTTGCGGGGACGAATACTGTCGACGCGGCGGCCGAGATGCAGGCGTATTACAGTGCAGAGGCGGGCATTCAAGCAACTTTGAACGTGATGCGCGGCAACGTTCTGCCTAGTCCATTGTTTGTCGCCAATCCAACAGGCACTGTCGCACCGCAAAATAGGATCGACTTCACTAAAGCTCTTACGGCCTCCACCTCCAACCTTGCCGGCGACCCCACCACCGCCGGCTTTCCTAACCGGCTTTCGCGTTGGCTCACATACAACTACACGCCTTCGGGCGGCGCCTACAACGACCGAGTCACAATCAGCAACAGCTACAATCCATTTAGCGGAATTGCCTATAGCGTGTCTATTAGCGATCCTAATAACACGCCGCTCGCAACGCAGATACCACTTCGGATGGTGGTGCAGTCAACTGGTTATGGACCACGTGGCGCGCGAAAACAACTATCGATGTTGCTCAGTGCGAATGTTCTGGACATTGATGTGCCTGCCGCGCTTGTACTGCGAGGGCATGACAACGCCTCTACCGCCGCCACCGTCGATTTCGGAAGTAGTACTTCGAAAACTTTTTCAGGTGTAGACAATGCCAACCTGGTGGGCGCAAAGCCAACGCTGGCAGTTAGCGGACACGACGTCGTCACTGTTCAAGCAGCTTACGCATCAAAGCCCAACTCGATCGCAAGTAGCCCAAGGGTGGCTGCACTCACCCTGCCTGGCGATTCGGCTCCTGCTGGCATAACCTCGGTTCCTACTCCCTGGTTTTTGCAGACCGCTGACAATGCTCGCACATTTCTTACCCAAGCCGAGGCGATGGCAAACTCCTGCGCGGCTCCGGGTACACCCTGTCCTAAGCGTGGGGTTGTTCTTTCATCGCTCAACGGCACAGCTGGATCTGCCAGCGCGCCGCAGTTCACCATTGTCAAGGGCGACTGCACTCTCGTCAGCGGCGCTGGGCTGCTGATCGTCACCGGCACGCTTTACTTCAACGGACCGGGTCCCAATTTCAACGGAATCATCCTGGTGCTTGGT
>JBDUCB010000249.1:0-9043 GCA_040003695.1 bacterium | reverse complement strand
GGTTGACAGTCTTCGCTACGGCTCTCTATCATCGCTGCCTGCAAGTTCGGCTCGAAAAATTCTCCCATTGAGACGCGAACGGAGGCTTAAGGCCGTGATCAAACTGGACATCATCAACCGCGTGGCGGAAAAGACCGGCGTTCCCAAGATGAAAGCGGAGCAGGCGGTGGATGCGCTCTTTCATTCGATGAAGGAAGCACTCACGCGCGGCGAGCGAATCGAGCTGCGCGGCTTCGGTGTCTTTGTGGTCAAGCCACGGAAGCGCGGTGTCGGCCGAAATCCGCGTACGGGTGAAGAAGTGGCGATACCTTCAGGCAAGACCATTCGTTTCAAACCGGGAAAGGATTTGCAGGTGAGCGATGACGGTGAAATCGCCGCAGAAGCAGATTCGGAAATCCTGGATTTTTGAGAGTTGGAAGTTTTGAGTGTCTTAATGAGGCTAGAGCACAGCGGCAACCACCGCGACTCTAGCCTTAAATATTCAGGGGCAAGCGTTCTATCTCCGCGCTAAACTCAGCGATCTCCGCATCTCAGCGGTAATGTATTTTCCGCTGGCAATAACCGCAGAGGCGCAGAGAACGCAGAAGACTACGCAGAGGAAATTGAAACAGGACACCGCAAATTAACAGTTCGCGTTACAACCAATGTCAGAATCGGTTCAAACAATTCCTCCGTTCTTTCCGCGACCGCAATTAGTTGTGCGGCCGCGCGCGCGGCGTCCCACAACTCGTGAATGGATTCGGCACTCGGCGCTGTTCCTTATTACTTTTCTAACGACAACGTTTGCCGGAATAGTAATCGCGGCGCCGGAATTGGATGTTCCGGAACCTGCTCTTTCGAGTGCGCTCAGTTATGTTTTGTATATCCCAGAATATTACCTGCAAATCGTCAGTTCGTTACTTTTGTTTGCTTTCCTTCATCCGCACATTTTCGCTGCCGCAATTAGTTTCTCGCTTACGCTACTTGCAATACTGACCGCGCATGAGATGGGCCACTATCTCGCCTGTCGTTATTATGGCGTCGGCGCCACCTTGCCTTTTTTCATTCCCGCGCCCCCGCTGTTTCTGGCGGGCACCTTTGGCGCTTTCATCAAAATGAAGTCGCCGATTCCGTCACGGCGAGCATTGTTTGACATCGGATTAGCAGGACCACTGGCCGGGTTCTTCATGCTATTGCCGGTCGCCATCGCAGGAATCCTGACACTGCAACCAGCACCAACAGTCGTTGCGGGTTCTACAATTGTTTTTAACGACCCGCTTCTGTTTCGGATATTTGCGAAAGCAAGTGGCGCAAATTTGACTAATGCGGCACCCAATCCGTTTTACATGGCTGCATGGATCGGCTTGCTGGTAACGAGTTTGAACTTAATGCCGGTGGGCCAACTCGACGGGGGCCATGGAACGTTTTCTCTTTGGGGACAACGAGCTCACAAGCTGACCGGCAGGATTGCTTTTGTGGCGATGGCGTCAATGGCGGTGTTGGGATTCATCTGGCATCACAGCCCCAGCGGATTTCTTTACACCGTGCTGCTGGCTGTTATGTTGCGGGTAAAGCATCCGGCGCCGGAACAAATGGAATCACTGGGTTCGGCGCGCATCGTGGTGGCAATCATCACCTTGATCGTGTTCGCGCTCTCGTTCGTTCCCTTTCCGATTACGCTTACTTAATAAATCAACTAGCTTGCGGCTTCGGCTGCCGGCAACAAACCTTTAATCTCCCGCACGACTTTATTCACTTCATCCTGATCCGCGAGCGCGATCATGAAAAACTTGTAGCCTTCATGGAAACAGATGACACCGTTGGCAAATAACCAAACCCCGCCGAGAAAAGGATTGCCACCGACCAGCCAACTGACAGGCGCTCCCGCCAAGCCACCCGGCGAAGCAATTTGCGCAAACATCACCGCCCCCGCCGCACAACTAAACGCTCCCAACAATGGCGCGCCCACATATTTTGTGATGTTGCGTTCGAACTCCACCCGACTGCGCTCTGCTTCCGACAATTGTCCATTAGCAATTAACTCTTCTTTCCCCTTCAGGTAGTCGTCAAAAGTTTCGCTTAGCTTGCGCACGCCGAAAATCGGCAGCGCCGAATGTGTCAGCCAATGCGGATGCGCGCCGAGTAATACCGCGTCCAGGCCGGGAAAGGCTGTGCCCATGCGAATGCCAAGTACAAGTGAGAATGAAACAGCGGCTGCCTTACCTGGATTTTCTTTAATCCAGTCGCGAGCTTTCGCAACACCTACCGTCGCCGCTGCTGACGCGCGCGTCAGCTTCGCGCCAGTGTCATAAACTTTTGAAGCGCGGTCGTAATAGTTCTTTGCATCGCCCAGCACGTCCCCGGCTTTTTTACCCGCATCGCCGGCTGCATCGCGAATCACTTCCCCCGCTTTCCTGGCGCCGCGCATGGCGTCGTCTGCCGTCCTTCGTGCCGTCTCGCTTAGGTTGCCTTCTTCGGCCAAACGTCCGGCTTCGGTTCGAAACTTGTCCGCGCTTGAACTCAGACTCTCAGCGCCGCGTTTTGCAGCATCACCGGCGGCCTTGGATCCTTCATCGACCAAGTCCGAAATCGCATACTTCTCGTCAAGCTCGCGGGCTTTTCGCCGCACAGTCTTCTGCCATTCGTCGATTTTGTCTTTGTAATCAGCCATTTCTTACATTCTCGCCCTTCATTGTAACGCCGCCGTTCTGGTTATCTGTACGACCGAGCGGGGTCGCCGGTTTCATCGGAGCCGTTGGCGTTGGCCAACATGTTAATAATCTTGCGCGGTCATGGCCTTCATGTTAAAGTTCGGTCATTCAGTGGTTGTCCGCTTTGCTGCGACTCGCCTAATTCTGAAAGCCGTACAATAGCTGAAGCAGTTCTGACCCGCGGGCGCGATCCATCAGGGTTTTCCTTACATTACCGACAACACCGGCTCTCGAAGCAGCGCTAGTATCTGCCGCCGTCAACTAAAATCTTATTTGAACTCAATTACCATGCGCGACAAAGACTATAAGGCAAAACTCCCCAGAAGCGCTCGCGACCTGTCCGTTTCGGATCGGGTGGCGATAATTCGCCGCTTGGAATTCGGCGCAAACTTAAGCGAACCTGTCATTGCCGAACTTGCGGAACAATCTCGCTTTGTCGAGTTTCGGCGCCGACGGTTTGTTTATCGCGCCGCCGAACAAGCCGACGCGCTCTTCGCGATTAGTAAAGGTCGCATCAAGCTATGCCGCATCGAGCCGCACACGGATCGCGAAGCCGTCATCGATATTCTGCCGGAGGGTTCGCTTTTCGGGGAGTCGGCACTCTATTCAGATGCCGGCCGCCGCGAGAATTCCGCCATAGCCTATGAAAGCTGCGCGCTGCTGCGAATACCGGCCGAGACTTTTAAATTGGCTATGGCCGATGATCAGGGCCTGCGCGATTACACGTTCCGCCTGATCGGGCGGCGCCTCGAGCACGCTGAACAGCGTTTGGCTGATTTTGCGCTGAATGCCATTCCCGCGCGTGTCGATCGACTGCTGGCAGACTTTTCCGATCGTTATGGCGTGCACGAATCTGACGGCGTGCTGATCGATATTCCTTTGCCTCACCGCGAAATTGCCTCAATCGTTGGTTCCACCCGGGACAGTGTTACGGTGCGCTTGAATGCGATGCGCCGCGAGGGTACGATCGAATTCGTTAATCGACGAATTCTGATCAAGCGACCTGAGTGGTTGTTACGCGAAGCACGAGTCGTCAACTAAAAACTCCGGCACACAATCCGTTAATGAACTGCCCGTCATGTAATAAGCCTGTCGAGTGGGAAGGTAACCCTTTCCGTCCGTTTTGTTCAGAGCGTTGCAAGCTTATCGACTTGGGAAGGTGGGTGGATGAAGAATATCGCGTGCCGGGACGGGAAGTTCCGATGAAAGATGCCGAGAACGTCGAGGACGACTCAGAAAGTGCCCGCAGTAATCCGGATGGAGTTTAGTATACAAAGTCTAGTTTGCGAATTTGGAAAGCGGCACGCCAGGCTCGAGAAGTTTAGAGGTACAAACTTAATCTGCGAATTTTGAAACGCAGCAATTTAAAGCTTGTACGTTAAGCTAGTACTCTAAACGGCGACGATCGCGATCTTGTTCTTATCTGCCAGCGCAACCATTTCCTCTCGATCAAACATGAGGGTCTTGCCGGCGTTAAGACAAAGGCAGGTAGCGCCCGCTTCCACCATCGTTTCAATAGTTGGAATTCCAACCACGGGGACGTCAAACCTCATATCCTGATCAGGCTTTGAAAGTTTCAATACCGTTAACGAGCCGCTGCTGAGATTCGTTCGACCACGTGTGTCACGTACGTTTATTATTTCACCCGCTCGTAAGATGGTAGCGTCAGTGCCTTCCATGGCCTCAATGGCAACGCAAGCTTTGCCGCGCACGACAATCGTCTGGCCCAGGTCGAGATCCGCAATGTGCGTCGCGACTTCCAGACCGTATTGGATATCAGCGCGCTCCCCAGCGCTAGGCTTTCGACGAGTCAGTGTGCCCGCCTGCGGTAAAGAATCTTTAAGAAAGCAGGTTGAATCGATCAGGTCGATGCCTTCGCTTGCCAGTTCCGCGGCAATGCCGCCAATTAACGAAGTTGTGTTTCGCCGTGGCAACTTCAAAAGCATTTTCAGCATGCGCGCATCGGGCACAGCGCGGCTGAATATCTGCACGTGCTTGACCTGGCCAGCCATGATCGCTTTTTCAACGCCTTCGCCTTTAAAAAAGCGGATCATCTTTCCCAGTTGTCCGATGCCCACCCAAACCAGACGATCCACTTCCTGCTCGATTTTCGGATCCGTCTCTTCACGAATCGCTGCAACTGACAGTGACACGCCGGCCCGGCGCGCCCCGTCGACAACCATGAACGGGAACCGGCCGTTGCCTGCAATTAATCCGTAACGCATGGAGAAAGGATGAAGGATGAAGGATGAAGCATGAAGCATGAAAAAGGACCAGAAGGTAAAAGCGTGGCAGGATGCATCGCGTATGAACTTGCGTCAGCAATCATCTGCTGGATTTTTTTCTTCATCCTTGCGCCTTCCTCCTTCTTCCTTATTTAATGACTCCGCGCTTCGAAGTTTCAATGAACTGCACGAGGTATTGGACTTCTTCAGAACCAGCGAGCTCCTGCTGAATTCTTTCGAGCGCCTGAGAAGTGTTTAGTTTTGCAGCAAGCAGCCAATGAAATGCATGACGCAACGCTTCGATAGTTTCAGGCGAATAGCCGCGCCGTTTCATTCCCGTGGTATTCATTCCATAACAACGCGCGTGATTTCCTACAGTCAGCGCAAACGGCAGCGCGTCCTTAACCACAACCGAGTAACCGCCCACATAGGCTTCGCGTCCAACGCGACAAAACTGGTGCACGCCCGAATAGGCGCCAACGTTTGCATTGTTCTCAATTGTCACGTGACCGGCAAGGGTGGCTGCATTTGCCATGATCACGCCGTCGGCAATGATACAGTCATGAGCCACGTGCGCCTGGGCCATCAGCAAACAATCGTCTCCGATCTGCGTTTTCATGCCGCCGCCCGCAGTGCCACGATGAACCGTGACGAATTCTCGAATGTGGTTGCGCCGGCCGATGCGCGTTTCCGACGGTTCGCCTTTGTACTTTAGATCCTGAGGCGCCAGGCCAATGGAAACGAAAGGAAAAACACGAGTGCCGGCGCCGATAAAAGTGCGACCTTCAATCACGCAGTGCGACTCTAAGCGGACGTCGTCGTCCAACTCGACCTGATCGCCAACGATTGAATATGGGCCCACATAGCAGCCGTTGCCAATACGTGCGCGCGGGCTGACAACAGCGCTCGGATGGACGTTTGTGGACTTGGTGGCAACCGCCATACTTTTCAATTGTTAGTGTGAAACAAGGATAACAAAGCTGGTTTAGACAGCCGAATCGCGATCGGCAATCACGCTCATAATATCTGCATCGGCCACCAATTGGCCGTCCACTTTCGCTTCGCCACGCATGCGCTGTATGCGCGAGCCAATACGTAGAGCGGTAACTTCGAGCGTTAATGTGTCGCCAGGGACGACTGGCTTGCGAAAGCGAGCCTCGCGGATTCCGGTGAACAACACGAGCTTCTGGTCGCGGTCCTCGATCTCACGCAACGCCAGCACTGCTCCCACCTGCGCCAGCGCTTCTATCACCAGCACACCGGGCATTACCGGCGCGCCGGGAAAGTGGCCCTGAAAAAACGGTTCGTTAATGCTGACTTGTTTAATGCCGACGATGCGTTCGCGCGGCACCAGCTCGATTATCCGATCGACTAAAAGGAAAGGGTAACGATGCGGCAGTAACTCTTGTATGGCCTGGGAATCGAGAACAGTTGGCATGATGTAAAGAAACGCGGGACACGGAACTAATGCCCGCATCACCGCGTCTGAACTCGCGTAGTCTCCACCAGAACTTACTTCGGCGGAGTGACCGATGCGGTCGCAGGATTCTTGCTGTTGAAGTCGTTGATGAACGCGCGCGTGATATCCAGAGCATCAGCGGCGTAAACCAAGGGCACTTGACTGCCATCGATGATCACGTTGATGTTGTGACTCTTGGCATAAAGCTCAAGCGCCTTGCCGATGTCTTCCTGAAGTGGCTGGAAAATATCCGTCCGGCGTTTATTGTAAGCAGCCTGAGCATCTTCGCCCTTGCGCTGATAATCTTTTTTAAGTTGTTCAAGCGTATCCATCTTTGCTTGAAGTGATTTCGGATCGACAACACCAGAGCCGCCCTGAAGCTTATTAACTTCGTCAGTTAGCGTTTGAATTCTCTGCTGCATCTGTTGCAGTTCGGTCTGGCGCGGCTGAAACTCGCGATTCAAAGTCGTAACCAGGCTACTGAAGCGTGCGATGCCGGTCTTTGCGTCAAGAAAAGCGTCCGAATAAATCAACGCAATCTTGCTTTCAGGAATGTTTGGATTTGTTTGCGCGGGCGTCTGCGTGGCCGGGGCCGCCGGTTTTGGCTGCGCCATTGCGGTAGAAAAAGTAAGCGCCAGCACAAATGCTAAGGCGGCTATTAAACGATCTATCTTCATAACTTTCTTGTAATGCTCCTTAAATCAAAGCGGTAGGTCGACTTCCTTAGTTGTTCATACTACCGCGCAGGTTGGTTTTAAATGATCAAAAGGTGCGCCCTACGCTGAAGCGGATAACCTTCCTTTTCTCATTAAAGGTGAATGGAAACCCATCAATAATCTGATCTTGCCGGGCATTTGGATTATAAGCAAAGATCAGGCGAAAAGGCACGTTGATGACCGGCACCTGGATACGAACTTCCATGCCCAGGCTTGAGCGAAAGTCGCCCAGCTTTGCGAACAAACTCTGCGACAGCCGCACGGCCGTGTTGGTCTGGGCCTGGCCGCGCAGAAAGACGGGTTGAAAACCAAAGGGCAATCCAGTCGCCGGGTCGAACGGTCCGAGACCGCGCGCGTTGTCCAACTCCTGTGTCGTCACCAGGCGATTGTCGCGCATCACCAGCGCAGCACCGCCAAGCAGCGCCAGGTCCGTGTTGGCGTTGCAAGCCGCCAGCGTTGACAAGCTCGCGAAAACAATACCGCCGGTCGCTCGGGCGCAGCGGATCAATCCAATCGATGTCAAGAAAGGCTGGTCGTCGAGAAAGTTGCTCGAGAACAGTTGATCCTTCTTTGAGCGCAGATTAAAAGCAGAACCAATATCCGCAAATGCCGCCAAGCTAACTGCGCGACCGATGACCGGGATTCGATATTCGAAATTACCGAGCAACTGCGTATCGCCTCCGACCGGCGTGAATGATCGCGGCAACTGAACGACATTAGCACCGCTCGGTCCGGTGAAAGTGCCGATGTTCGCCAACGAAGCCGGCACTCCCGGAATTGCAGCCGGCGTTCCCGAAGGGTTAGACGCAATTACCACGTTGCGCGAAGTGACAAACGTGTCAAGCGGAGCAAGCGGCGTGATAGAGCGAACATTGTAACCGCGAATACTAAATTCATCGCCGAGGAAGAATCGCTCGAAAATCGGCACGCCATCAACAAACGCCAGCGAGTTTGCCCTTCTAACTTTCGCGCTGGTGGCAAAACTGCCGATGCTGGAAGCGATCAGCCGAAAACCAAATACGTGCGGCCGTTCTGAACGCTTGTTATGAACGGGAAAGAACTGCGTATAAGAAAGCGTCGGTTGATATGTGCGAACGTCTCCGCCCAGGCCCGCCAAAGCCGCTGAAAGTGATACCTCTCTTCCCTGCGTGGGATCGATGCTCGCGTTTCGCGTGTCATAAACAAAACTGAGCGTGCCACGACTGGTGATAATGCTCGGCTGAGAATAGATCACCGGAATGAACTGCGTTGGATTGGACGGATCGGCATTGACTTTCGGGTCGGTCACGCTTGACGTCGAGAATTGATAGGAAGCACCGATGCGCGAAAACTGCGTGAAGCGTCGTTTGCGATAAAACTCGGATAGCGGAGCGCTGGCAAAGATCGAGCCGCCATAGGAAGTGCGTGTGAAGAGATTTTCTTCGCTAACGTTGAAGAAATCCAGAGTCGATCCGCTAAGCCCCTGTTGCGCGTTTAGGTTCTGCGAGAGAAAAGTTCCTTCGCCAAAGAACTTCTGCGTGTAACCGAATAGCGAGAAACCCGCCGTTATTGGCCGGTTCTTGATGTATGGCTCAGTAAACGAGAATTGCAGATACTTTTGACGATTTCCTGCGGACAAGTTGACCGACAGGATCTCGCCACGACCGAGCAGGTTGTTTGTTGAGTATTCAAGTCCGAAAAATGATCCACCGATGCCCGACAGTCCACCGTTGAACGAAACTTGTTGCCGGCCGCGCTCTGCCACCTTCAAGTTGATATCAACGGTCGCCTCTTCCTCGTTCGTTTTGAAGTCAGCGTCCTTGTCTTTATCGATTGGATCGAAATAGCCGAGCTGATTGAGCTTGACGACCGAGTATTCCCAGGCGTTTTGATTGTAGATGTCGCCCTCGTTTAGCAGCACTTCGCGGCGCAGCACGTTGTCGCGCGTGAAAGTGTTCCCGATGAATTCGAGGC
>JBDUCB010000366.1:0-9065 GCA_040003695.1 bacterium | reverse complement strand
TGGCACTTTCCCAGCCACCGGCGGGCATTGCGGCTGACGGACCAAGCGCGCAGATCTCAACGTAAGTTGATAGGCCAATGCCGATTAGTCTGCCGTCTTCACGGCCCTTGCGTTGCTCTTCTCGAAGTTTCTTGTAATCGACAATGCCTTGCGCTTTATTAAGTGCGGCTTCGTAATCACCACTGTCATAGTCGAGACCGGTGGCTGTGTGAAAAGGGAACTCATTGACTGCCGGGAAGTTTTTGCGGCGCACTTCCGCTGCATCCATTCCCAGTTCCGCAGCTACCAGATCAAGCGCGCGCTCCACGACGTAGGTTGCTTCGGGCCGTCCCGCGCCGCGATAGGCATCAGTTGCCATCTTGTTTGTGAAACAAGCCGTGACATTGATTTGAATCGCTGGAATCTTGTATGCGCCGGACAGCATTAGCCCCGTCAAAGTCGGAATTGCGGGAGTCAACAATTGATGATAAGCACCAAGGTCAGCGAAAACGTTATAGCGCAGCCCAGTGACCGTGCCGTCTTTCTTGCATCCGATTTCCACGTAGCCCACTTGTCCGCGTCCGTGAATTGTAGACTGAATGTTTTCGCGCCGCGTCTCGATCCACTTTGCAGGTTTGCCTAACTGCATCGAGATCCAGCCGAGTAACGCTTCCTCAGCATAGACATTGAGTTTCGAACCAAAGCCGCCGCCAACTTCGGGCGTGATCACGCGCAGCTTGTTTTCAGGAATGCCGATCATTAGCGCGAGCTGGGTGCGTAGCAAATGCGGAATTTGCGTGGAAGACCAGACAGTGAGCTCTTCTTCGCCGGGAAAGTATCGCGCCAGCACACCGCGCGGTTCCATGGCTATCGGCGCAAGCCGTTGATGGACCATGCGCTGCTTGATGACGCGGTCCGAAGCCCCAAGCGCCGCTTCGATGTCGCCTTCGCCGGCTGTCAGTTTGTACGCGATGTTGTCGCCAAAACCATCATGAATAACCGGGCCACCCTTTGCAGCTTCTTCAACGTCGACAACGGCCGGCAGGTCATCATAGTCAACCGCGACGAGGTCTATAGCGTCGCGCGCGGTGTATGCATCAGTGGCAACGACCGCGGCAATCGGATGGCCCACAAAGAAAACTTTTTCCTGGGCCAATACGCGATAGTCGGGAACCTTCAAGCCCGGCAACGCGCTGGCGCACGGCACTGGTCCAATCTTCGCGACGTCCTTACCGGCGTAAACTGCAACCACACCTGGCGACTTCAGCGCCTCGCTCGTATCGATACTTTTGATACGCGCATGCGCATAAACTGAACGAACAAAAGCGACGTGAAGCGTGTCCGGCAGGCGAATGTCATCGACGTAATGGGCGAGTCCTTTGATCAGTCGCGGATCTTCGGTTCGCTTAATTCTCTGGCCGACGTAATTAGGCATTTGATTACTCCAAGAAAAACACTGTTTAGACGCTGGCTTTCTTTGCAGCGTACTCAACGGCTTCGACGATGTGTTGATATCCGGTGCAGCGGCATAGATTGCCTTCAAGTCCGTGACGTATCTCTTCACGTGAAGGATTGTCGTTGCGATCGATAAGTTGCGCTGCTGCCATAATCATTCCCGGAGTGCAATAGCCGCATTGCAAGCCGTGCTGCTCCCAGAATCCTTCCTGCACCGGATGCAACTTGCCGTTGGTGGCCAGCGACTCAATAGTCTTCACTTCAGCTCCGTCTGCCTGCACAGCAAACATGGTGCACGACTTAATCGCTTGGCCATCAACAGAAATTGTACAAGCGCCGCACAACGAAGTTTCGCAACCGACATGAGTGCCTGTTAAGGCGAGCACATCGCGAAGGTAATGAACCAGCAGCAGTCGCGGTTCAACCTCGTGTTGGTGTTGGACACCGTTGACAGTTAGGCTGATAGCCTTTTTCATAAGCTACCTCACTTATTTGATTGTTAGGGGAAAGGCGATTTCCGACCGCTGTTTCTATGTTAGTTCCACACGAAAGTCAATAATCCTGCCGCCGAACTAGACAGTAGCTTTATTAATTCTGCGCTTCAGCCGATGAATGGTGCGACGCGCGACCTTTAGCTGTGCGCGATCGTGCGCGGCCAACGCCTCGTCACGTTTCTTTTTCACTTCGCGAATGCGCGCCTTGATAGCTGCCTTATCGACGCCGACAACGTCGTGATGTTCATGATGTATGCCGAGTGCTTTCGACAGCGCTACCAGCAAATGTTCTTTGTTTAACTGCGTGTAGCCCTGCAATGCCTCATGTTCATTTCCCTTGGCAATCTCGCGCAGTTCGGCGACGGTTTTGTGCTTTAGTTGTTCGAAGGTGTATTCCATTGGTTCCTCTCTACACGGCAATAGGTTATTAGTGACAAGTGACAGGTGACAAGTGACAAGTCAAATCTTAAAACCTTGCTGATCTTGGTCACCTGTCACGCGTTACCTGTCACTTGTCACTTGTCACTAATTACCAAAGATCTGATTCAGATGGTGCTTAAGGTGATCGACGTAGTCGCGCATGAAAAACTCAAGCGTTACCGGCTCGTCTTCCTTTATCTTTTCCGAGGCAAGCTGATGAAGGTTGTGCCGCTCACGCAACTTAGTGCGCGCGTCTTCCGGCGCGTGCTTCATGATGTGCAGGATGTGCTGGTTGTACGACTGCCAAAACTGCACTAGATCGCGCCATGGTTCTTCCTGGAAATGTTCCGCGCGCACCCACTCATTTTGTTGGTAGCCTAAAAAAATCAAGTCGTCAGTAAACTGTGCGCGCACAAAGCGCTGATGATTGTTGGTTGCCGAGTCGATTAGGTGCCCGATAATTTGTTTCGACGACCACTTATCTTCGGCTCTGGGGAGTTCACTCTGTTGTTCTGAGATAGCCAACAATCGCGGCGTTGCATCCGAGAGCGTATCGCTAAACTCTCCAAGAAATGCTTTCCATTCGTCGCTAGTTGATGTTCGCGCTGCTGCAATCATCTATTTATCTCCTGCTAAATTTCCTTCTCCATGCGAAAGGCCGCCAGTGATTCGCCGTCGGGCGTGCTGATTTGCAGTGGTTCACACTTGCGATAACCTCTCGCCAAATATAGCGGTTCGCCGGGAAGCGTGGCTGCCAGTTCAATGCGAGTAAACCCTGCTAACCGCGCCGCGTCTTCACAGGCGTTCAGGATCTTCGTGGCGACGCCTTTTCGCGAGCAGCGCGGATGTACATAGAAAGCCCGAATGCGTGCCGCGTCTTTCGCTGGATCGAGAAGTGGATCCGCGATTGATTTGGCCTGGTCTCCGCCGAACAAAGTCTTGCGCTTACTCCAGCCGCCGCTGCCTGCGATTTGATTGTCAGCTTCGGCCAGAAAGTATGTGCCGTCAAGGATCAGTTGAGTGTCGGGGCCAAAAACGTGTGCCAGCGCGCTGCTGATCTGCTTTGCAGTGTAGTATGGCACGCTTAGCACGCTGACAGAATCGCGTATCAAGTCCTCGAGCGCAGGTATGTCTTCCATTTGCGCTTGACGGATGTGGACGATCATAACGAGGACCGCGTTATGCCATTGGCGGCAGGATGCGACATGTTGACAATCGCGCATTGCCGCCGCGCTCGACTAGTACTAAAGACGGCGGTATAAAATAAGTCGAAACCGAAATTCATCGCAACCGTAACAGACCAACCTGCCGAGGAATAGCAACGAACTCAGGGAGGGAACCTTCAAAGAGATGACTGACGAGAAGATTGAGGAGCGAATCATAAGACTCGCATTCGACGGCGACGCGCTCAGGTTTCGCGAATTTTGCGCGAAGCTCAAAGCTGGTTTGCCTGAAGGCACCGGCGTGGCGCTGCGTGGCAGTGTTGTCACCAACAAGCGTTGGGAAGATGGCGAGCCATTTGATGCTGGCGGCCGCGGCAGTAGCGACCTTGACGTGACTCTTATTGGCGCGAAAGTGATGGAGTTCTGGAATGAAGATGCCTATTACATTCCGGCGCTGCATACGAAGCCACTTTGTGACGAAGATCCGACAGTGGCGCCGGCGCTGAATCCGCTGCGCGAAGAATTCCAGAAGCTCGCCGGACGTCCAGTCAACTTCCAGGCTACTTCAAATTTCATTCTTTTCACGCGCGACGTTTTGTTTGATGAGCCTTATTACACGGTGATAGAACCAGAAAAAGTTTAGTGATTGTTAAGCTGCTCAGCTATAACATCCGTTTTGGAGGTCGCCGGCGCGAAAGGGAATTGGCCGAGGTTATTCGCGGCGTCGCACCTGACCTGGTTGTTTTCCAGGAAGCAATCGACACAAACGTCATTAGTCGTTTGGCCAGCGAAACGAATTTGCCATTTTGGTCCGCGCGTCCCGAACATTCGATCGGTTACATCAGCCGTCTAGAAATATCGCACCATGAATGGCATTACCCCGCCGGAGCCAAACATTCATTTCTCGAAATCGTTTTGAAAGGTAGCGAAGCGCGGATCTTCGGTCTGCATCTCAGTTCGACCTTTTCCAAGTGGAGCGAGCGCCGCAGAGTTCATGAAATACAAGCGCTATTGAAAAGTATCGAACGGCATCAGGAGGGCTTTCACGTTCTCGTAGGAGACTTTAACACGCTGGCGCCGGGTGAAATTCTCGATGTGCGCCGGATGCCCGCCTGGATTCGCGGACTCGTATGGTTGAGTGGGCGCGACATTCAGCGTGCGACGATCCAACTGATGCGCGATTCCGGTTACATTGATGGTTATCGAACGCTGCACCCGGATGAAAAAGGCTACACCTTTCCGGTTTGGGATCCGCACCTGCGGCTTGACTACGTGTTTGTTCCTGGCGGGTTCGCCGAACGGTTGCTTCAATGTGAAGTTGTAAATCAAGCGAAAGCCGCTAAGGCGTCAGATCATTATCCCTTATTTGCCCAGCTCGAATTTAACTGAACGATTTCAGAAAGTTATCAATTTTGAGATCCGACTGTCCTCAGCCGGTAAAACAGATCCACGAAATCGCGAAAATTCACGAAAGCGATTTCGTGTTGGTTAGTGTAATCAGTGGATCGTTTACCTATTTCCGAGACAGCCACCCTTTCATTTTTGAATCAGCTACCGCCACATTCTCACTGGCGCTCAGAAGATCAAACGACTACTGGCGGCGCTTACCTTCGTGATACGTCGGCAGCGACTCGATCAAATAATCAAAAGCGAGCCACAGGCTCCAACTATGATGAAAGAATGCGATGGGAAAAAGTAAAGCGAGCACGAACAGCGCGATCAAAACCGTTTCGTAACTTGCGTCCAGTACCAGCAGCGAGAACAGGCAGACAACCAGAATCACAATTTCGGTGGTGATGACATTCGCGAGGATTGCGCCCACAAAAAAACCTTCTTCGCGTTTGAAAAGCGAGCGGCACGATGGACAGTGATGTTTTATGTGAAAAAGCCGCTCAATCAGGGAAGACTTTCCGCAGGCCGGACAGCGTAACCGGATCGCGCGCGAAAACACTTTAATTAATGACTGCCGATCAACTCCCACCAGGTTCGAGACCTCTGTAACGCAAACTGTAGTTTTCGCGTATCAACTGAGTTGCGTAGAGAAAATTGTCCAAACGAAATTTGCCGCAAAACTGCTTTGATTATTCGTAGCTCAAGGCGTCGACTGCATCCTGGCGCGCCGCGCGCAAAGCCGGATAAAGCGCGCCCAAACTGCCGCCTACCAGGCCCACGGCCAATGCTATCCCAATCCAACGCGGTTCAACTTCAACCGTGAGAGAAGTCATACGCATCACCGCGAAACGCGCGGCCAGAGTCAACAACACGCCAACGGAAACTCCCATCAAGCTGACGATAATCGCTTCCTGTTCGATCACCCAGGCGATGGCGCTCTTGGACATTCCCAGTGATTTGAGTATCCCGATTTGTCGTGTCCGCTCAGTTACCGTCGTGTACATCGCCAGAAGAATTACGAGCATGCTGATGGCGGCGGCGACGCCCACCACCACCTTTATGAAAACATTCAGCGCCGGAACGCCGGACGCGTAAATTTCCGGTAAGTCGCGCGTAAAGATAATCTGCTCGTCGGGGAAGCGCTCACGAATGCGAGCGGCGACGTCATCTTGTTTCGCAGGATCGGTGCAGGCCACCAGAATGGCAGACGCGCGTCCTTCACCGCCCTCCTGATCCTGCATAGTACTCAACGGTATTTTGATTCGTCCGCCACCTGGTGGTTCATAGATGCCGACAATAGTAAACGGTCGCTCGAATAATTGCACCGTCGAACCAATAGCTGCTTGACGCTGCTGTTGCCAGACGGGATCGATGATGGCTTGATCGCCACCAGTAAGTTTTGTTCCCTCTCTAATCGAAATGCCTGTCAACTTTGCGTAGTCGTCAAACTCGATGCCATCAATCAAGCGCGAACCAAAGCCCGTATCGCTGCGGTCGAGTGTCTGCCCGATAGGGCTGGCGGCGCGCACGCCTTCTATTTCTGCGATCTCGCCTGCTCGAGTTACCGGCAAGACGAAAGGCGAGCCACCACCAAAACTGATTGAGCCTGACGCGCGGATCATCAATTCCGCGCCGATGTTCGACTCGCGCCGGCCGCGTTCTCGCAATACGCCATGGGCCAGTCCGACAGTGAAAACGATCAGCAGCACACCGACGCCGGTTCCCAAAATGCTTACGGCGGTGCGCGCAGGACGATGCGCAATATTTGAAAGTACTAGGCTATCCATAAGTCTTCGTAAATGTGGGCTGCGATCCAGAAGGCGACCCCACGCATTGGGGAGTGTTCGCCAGGTCAAAATCAGGAGGCCGATAGAGGTCCAAAATATTGTGCCGGCTTTGCGCACCAGCGCGAGTGCGACGCCGGTGGCAGCGACGAACCCAAGCGCTTGCAAAACTACTTCGGTGCCACCTTCATAGACTCCGATAGTTCCCGGCACGAACGCAAAGACAAAATTAATGACCTTGGTGAGTGACTCAATGATGTATGCCTGAGCCACGTGCGGCGCAAATCCCAACAGCCGCAACGTCACGTACACTTCCATGACGCTAGATACGTGCGCCAGCAGGTTGCAACCGACCATCCCGAAAAATACGCCGGGATGATGTTTATAAAAATCGTAAACTTTCGACTCGATGTGATAGATGTGCTGCCGCCGCTTAAGAATAACTTTTGGACTGAGCCGAAGACGCGCCATCTGATCGATGATCCACGTCAAGAGCATAATTCGCCTGCGAGCAGCGAGCGCGGCGGCGCCAATACCCAGCGCTGCAATCACTGCGATTGCGATTAGGGTGTCACTTACCAGCGGCGGCAAGTGATAGGTGAATAACATCACGCAGGCGCCGCTGAGAATAAAAAACACGACCGAGATATTGTAGATAAGGTTGTCAACGACCAGCGCCGGCACGCCGTAAGTTAGCGGCACGCGACGGCGCAGTAACGCCACTTTTGTTGCTTCGCCCAGTAATGGTCCGGTGAAGGTAAGGAAACTGATTGCCTCGCCGCCAAGCCGCGCCGCAAATGCCTGAAAGAAATTGAAACGCCGGTGCTCCGCGGGAACTGCGGCACTCATGGCGATTGTGCGCAGGACATGGCGCGTACCGCTGATTCCCAACACAAAGAAAAACCCGAATCCGATGCGGAGTAGGGCATCGAACAGCGGTTGCAGGCCGACCTTTTTGATGACGTAAACGAGCAGGCCAAACCCCAGCAGGAAGGCTATCGATTGCAGCCAAAAAAATGAGCGGCGCGAAGCGTTGGAAGTCGCCGGCTCTTCGTCGGCAAGTGCTTCGAGTTCTGCTTGCCAGTCTGCGGCGTTCTGGTTTTCAGAGGTCGTCAAGGAGATTCAGTTGCTCCGGTAACCGCGATTTTTTGGATTTCAGGTTTCCCCAAAACATCTTGCACAACGCGGCCGGGAAAACGCCGAAAACCTTTCTGCCATAGCGCTGGAATAGGGTTGCTATCATCGCGTAAATTTCCGGTCAAGGCCAGTACGGTGGGCACAAAGCTCAGGCTGTCGTATGGTTCTTCAATGACCATCGCTTGCGGAATACTGGTCTTACGTCCGCCTGCAAGCATAAAGGTCGAGTGTGTAGAAATCCTGAAGAACGAACCGTGATTGCCGCCGGGATTGAAGCCGCGCACATCGAAATTCCAATGATCGCTGGCAACAATGAGCATGTCCGCTTCAATATTCTCGCGTTGTCTGCGAACGAATCGGTTCATCAGACTTTCGTCGTGTCCGGACGCATCCTCTAGTAAACGTCCAACCGGATGAAATGCTAACTCTTCATGCAATCCGATAAGGCCGTTGGAATAGAGAGTCTGGTGCAACGCGTGGAACCACTCCAAATCGGTGTGCCATTGGCTAAGCCATGTCTCGCGATCTTCACGTGGTATTGCAAAATGCTCGTCCTCGAAAATCTTCAGCGGAAAACCCGAGCTCCATGAGGCTTGCTCAAAGTGCAACCGGCCGTCCTCGTCCTGCGTCAGATTCTTAATCGGAAGATAGCGAAAACTTAATTGTCCGGGCTGTTCTTCACGTGCCAGGATCAACGCCTGATGTTCTTCTCCTTCATAAACCCAAATCGCGTCCGCGGCGAGGTTTGGCTCATTTACTAAAGGTTGGACCAGCGCCGCGGGCAGGAGAACCGCTAGAATATCGACTGGCCGATTGCTAACCAGGGCCTGAACATTATTGCGTACCGTCAGACTATGTAGCAGCGAGAAGTAATCGATATGAACAAAACTTTTGTTCATATCGAGCAGGCCATCGCTACCTACCACTAGTCCGGCTGCACCAATTCCAGCAACGTAATTCTGTAGGTCATGAATGTTGTTGCGCCGGCCCATCGCGTGTGGGGGAATGACGTCTTCAATTTTCAACTTCGCTGCGTTGAAATCGGACCGCTGAATCCGCAGCAGGTTGGTCATAATCCGAGCGTACTCACCATAGTCCCGTTTCTGACCAATCCAGCGGTCGCATTGCGCGCACACGCGCTTGGCTTCGTCGTCACGCCCGGCGGCAGCTTCTTCCTTAGTAAACTTCTTTGGTTGCGCCGCGCAGAGCTCACGCTGGCGTTCAATGCTGCGGCGCAATAC
>JBDUCB010000318.1:0-9069 GCA_040003695.1 bacterium | reverse complement strand
CGCCGCGTCGTCATCACCGGCATGGGCTGTGTCACACCGCTTGGTATTGGCCGGGAAGCGTTCTGGAATGCCCTGATAAATGGCGAAAGCGGCGTGCGAAAGATTGCATCGTTCGACGCATCTGCGTCGCCGGTCACAATCGCCGCCGAGGTCCGTGACTTTGATTGGGAAGCGCAACTCCATCCTAAGGATCGCAAACATGTGCCACGCACAGTGCCACTCGCTTTAGCTGCCGCGCGTGAAGCGCTCGCTGATACTAATCTCCAACCGGATGAGCTTTCTTTGGAGCAGCGTAGGACGTTTGGTGTTGTGTTGGGTACCGGCGGCGGTGGTCTCGCGTTTACCGAAAAGCAATACGCTTACTGGTTTAATGGCCCAACCGCGAAAGCCAGCGTTTACACCATTCCTTCATCGACCCACGGGGGCTTGTCCAGCGAGTTGTCGATGGCGTTTGGCTTGCGCGGTCTGTCGCACATCGTCTCCACGGGTTGCACGAGTTCGACTGATGCACTCGCTTATGCTGCGGAACACATTGCGCTGGGCCGTCAAGACCTAATGTTGGCAGGCGGCGTCGATGCGCCAATCGCGCCGGGAATTCTGGCGGGCTTTAATCTCATGACAGTTCTAACAACCGAATGGAACGACGAGCCGGCCAGGGCCTCGCGGCCTTTTTCATTAAACCGTTCCGGGATTGTGCTCGCGGAGGGTGCATGGATTTATGTGCTGGAGGAATTCGAACGGGCGCAAAGCCGTGGCGCAAAGATGTATGCCGAGATTACCGGTTATGGCGCGACGTGCGATGCTTATCATCGGGTGCGACTGGAAGAGTCGGGCGATGAACCAGCGCGAGCCATGAAGCTGGCGCTTGACGATGCCGGTCGCGATGCGGCGGAGATCGATTATGTAAACCTGCATGGCACGTCCACAGTGCTGAACGATCGCATTGAGACCAGCGCGTTGAAACTTGTTTTGAACGGGCAGGCCATCACGACGCCGATGTCGGCAACGAAGTCGCAGATAGGACATCCGCAAGGCGCAAGCGGAGCAGCGGGCGTAGGCGCGGCCTTGTGCGCAATGCACACCGGCATGATTCCACCGACGATAAATCTCGAGGAGCCGGATCCCGCCTGCGATCTCGATTACGTTGCAAACCAGGCCAGAAAAGCCGACGTGCGCGTGGCATTATGCAACTGCATCGGCTTCGGATCGAAGAACAGTGCGCTGGTGATCGAGAAGTTGTAACGCAACTGTTAGTTTGCGTGCCCTCCCTGGAGAATCTCAACAAGACCAATCGCAAAATAACAGTTTGCGTTACCACTGCGAGTTTGCGTTACCACTTTCAATCAGCTACGCTTTCGAAGTAACAATCCGCTTTGGTTTTACAACTCCTATGTCACAAGTAACTGAACGGCTCGTACTCGACGCACTGCGCCAGATCAAAGATCCCGATCTTCACAAAGACATCGTTACGCTCGGCTTTATCAAAGATTTGAAGATTGACGGCGGTAACATTTCCTTTCGGATCGTGCTGACCACGCCGGCATGTCCTGTCAAGGCGGAAATGGAAAGCGCTGCTCGCGAGTTGGTGGGCAATTTGCCGGGAGTTACGTCGGTCGCTGTCACGATGGATGCTGAAGTTCCAAAGGGCCGTGGCTTGGGCGACAAGATCGCGGTCGAAGGCGTGCGCAATATCATCGCCGTTTCGTCTGGTAAAGGCGGCGTCGGCAAGTCCACCGTCGCGGTGAACCTTGCGGTCTCGCTGACCCTTGATGGCGCGCGCGTCGGCGTGATGGACATGGACGTTTATGGACCAAACGTTCCCATCATGTTCGGTGCGAGTGAAGCACGGCCGGAGGTTGAAGGTAACAAGTTAATTCCGATCGAAGCCTACGGCGTTAAGTTGATGTCGATGGCCCTGCTACAACCGGGCGACAAGCCGATGATCGTGCGTGGTCCAATTCTGCATGGTTTGGTGAAGCAGTTCTTGACGGATGTGAAATGGGGCGAGCTGGATTATTTGATCGTTGATATGCCGCCGGGCACTGGCGATGTGCAGTTATCGCTGGCGCAACTTGTGCCTGTTCAGGGCGCGGTGCTGGTAACGACCCCACAGGACGTGGCCATCGCGGACGTGCGACGTGCGCTGCGCATGTTTGAAACTGTAGCCATTCCGGTGCTTGGCATTATTGAAAACATGAGCTACTTCGTGGCGCCTGACACCGGCACGCGCTACAACATTTTTGGCGAAGGCGGCGGCGCACGCCTAGCTGAGATGTATCACGTGCCTTTGCTGGGTACCATTCCACTCGGCATGGAAGTGAGAGAAGGCGGAGACAAAGGCGTGCCCGTTGTCGTCAGTCATCCTGAATCACGGCAAGCGGTGGCTTTCCGGCGCGTCGCTGAGGAAGTGGCGCGCTATGTCTCGATCGAGGCCATGAAACCCGAACTTGTCGTTTTGGGCAAAGGACAGTAAACTGAATTTGCGATTTTGACTGGCGATTTCATGATTCGCAGGCAGCCAATTGCCATAGTTTAGAAACCAATAAGCGCGATTTTATTAGGGAGAAAGAAAGAAATGTCCACACAAACTGTCCCCACCGGAACACCGGGCGTCAACACAAATGCTCCAGCAATGACCCTGGATGTCACCGAGAGTGCAGTCGGCGAGATTAAAAAGTTCATGGCGAGCGAGGAAGGCCTGCCCGAGACCGCCGGACTTCGTGTGCGCGTGGTTCCGGGTGGTTGTTCCGGATTCCAATACAGCTTGAACATCGAAGAGGAGTCGCGACAGGGCGATTTTGTTCTTGATCAAAGCGGCGTGAAACTCTTCGTTGACATGTTTAGCGCGCAATACCTGAACGGTGTCAAGATCGATTATGTCACTGGCGTGATGGGTTCGGGATTCACCTTTACCAATCCGAACGCGACGGGCAGCTGCGGCTGCGGTACGTCGTTTACAGCGTAAAGAGGTAGGACAGACATTCTTGTCTGTCCTTTTTAATTCAGGGACAGACAAGAATGTCTGTCCTACACAACATGAACGCGGTGCTAGAGAGCGGCTCGATAGTCTTACAACAGACGCGAGCCGCTTTCGCGTGCCGCGTAATTGTTTTTGATGGCTTAGCCTGCGAAGCAGGCAAGAAGCATAAAGTCTTGCACCCCAGCCGAGATGCTGGGCTGGGGACCCCGCCCTGGAGCGTAAGCCCCAGGGAAACGATTCCACAAAACCAACCCGGCCCGTGTCGGGCGACAGCCACATCGATACGCTGGCCCTAAACCTAATGAAGTTAGTCCAAGCCCAATCTCCGGAAGAAATAGGGAGCGCACGCGAGTTATTTGAAGAATATGCTGCGTGGCTGGGAATCAATCTCTGCTTTCAAAACTTTGATAAAGAGCTCAGGGAATTGCCGGGCGACTATGCGCCGCCGCGCGGCCGTTTGTTTCTGGCTGTCAATGACGACGAGGTAATGGGTTGCGTTGCGCTGCGAAAAATTGGCGACGGGGTTTGTGAGATGAAGCGACTCTATTTGCGTCCTGAGTTTCGCGGAATGGGATTGGGGCGCACGTTAGCTGAGACAATAATCGAAAGCGGGCGCGAGATTGGCTACCGTTGCATGCGACTCGATACTTTGCCTGGCAAGATGGACCAGGCGATTGCAATGTATCGCTCGCTTGGTTTTCAGGAGATTGCTCCTTACTACAAGAACCCTGTCGAAGGCGCGGCCTTCATGGAACTAACTCTCTAAGCCAGCTTGCTCAACTTTTTTAGTTGTGCCACATTCATTACGCAATCAAAATCAAATCATGGAGTTAAACTAATGGCCAAGATTGAAGCCGAAACTGCGACCGGGTCACAGGTAATCGAAGCGCCGGAGGGAAAGAAACTGGTGCTCGCAATCGAGGATGCGGGTATTGATATTCTGCATCGCTGCGGGGGCAACGCCCGCTGCACCACCTGCCGCGTCGAAGTTCTCGATGGCGATCCCGGCGAGATGGGCGAGCTGGAGCGAAACCGGCTTGCGATGGAAGTTGAACTGGCAGATCACATCCGACTCTCTTGTCAGATTCACGTTAAGGACGATCTCAAAGTGCGAGTCATCAATCAGGTGAGCACCAGAGGAATGGACGCGGGGCCGCGGCCGTTGGATTAAGTAGCACAGACTTTAGTCTGTGATTTTCTCCTCGCCAGACACACAGATGAAGTCTGTGTTACACGCTAAAGCTTGTACTCTAAACCGCGCTGGGTGTAATCTGCGCGCGTAATTCCAAAGTAAGACAGACATCCCTGTCTGTCATTGATTTGATAGGCAATCCATGACCGGCAAGGATGCCGATCCTACTCGGAGGTCACATGCTAATTGAGTCGACTGTTCATCTCCCCGTCAGTATGGCCATGTTTCAGGATGTCTTCCATTCACCTAACTCGATTGAGATCTTAAGGACTGTACTGCGCTGGCTGCACTTGTTGGGCGGGATCACCTGGATAGGCTTGCTTTACTTCTTCAATCTCGTGAACGTTCCGTTTCAGAAGGGGCTGGATGCGGAGACTAAGAAGAAGGTCAATCCGGACCTGTTGTCCCGCGCACTTTGGTTTTTCCGCTGGGGCGCTGTAGTCACCGTTCTGGCCGGTCTCACCTACTTCGCGATGTACATTCTCGGACCGGCGGTAACTAACGCGAATACCCTCGGGGACGCCAATCTCAACGTGTGGGTTGTACTTTTGTTTTGGTTAACCTATCCAATCGTGTTGTTTATAGTTGAATATCTCATCATCAAGAAGGTACCTTCACTGACGAAGGATGGGCGAATTTTTGCTGTCGTGATGATAGTTCTGGTTGTGATCGTCTCGTACGGTCTTATTCGGTTTTTCACTGCGAAGTTCAGTGTCGGAGGCTACACCACACCTAACAATGTCTATTCCATCGGTCTCGGTGGTGCATACGGTCTTGTGATGCTGCTTAACGTCTGGGGCATTATCTGGCCAAACAATAAACGCATTATCGCTGCTACCGCGGGAACAGGTCCTGCAGCACCTCCCGAGTTGGCCCGACAGGCATTTATTGCATCGCGAACGAACGCTTGGTTGTCACTTCCGATGCTGCTTTTTATGGCTACGTCCGAACATGACTGGGTGATGTTCGGGGGTAAATAGCGAAGAATAGAAGGCAGTAAGCAGAGAAAAGGAGTCTTTCTGCTTACTGCCGTCTGCTTTCTGCCTTCTGCCTTTTCGCCGCCACACTAAAACCTCAGCATCTCCACTCATTCGCCACATCGGAGCGCAATAGTTCTCCTTATCCCAAGTTAAATTGGGGACAACTCTCCGTGTGTTGCGGCGAGTTTGACGGCAACTGGAGGATAGTCATGAGTTCAATTGGTTCTTATACGGCAAGACAATTTGATTTGAGTGGACTAAACGGCATTTCCGATGAAACGTTGGAAATGCACTTCAAGCTTTATGAAGGTTACGTGAAAGAGACAAACAAGCTGACGGAAAAGATCTCTGAATTTATCAGTGATGGTAACGTGGACCAGGAAGAAATGCCTGCCTACTCTGAACTAACCCGCCGGCTTGGTTTTGAATACAACGGCATGGTCCTGCACGAATACTACTTTGACAATCTGAAAAAAGGTGGCGGCACCGACGACCCCGCGGCCAACACCCAGTTTGCAAAGGCCGCCGCGTCGACCTTCGGCACTTATGAAATTTGGAAGGCCGATTTTGTCGGCATCGGCAAGATGCGGGGCGTCGGTTGGGCTATCTGTAATCAGAACCCTGCAAACGGCAGATTGTCGAATCACTGGATCACGCTTCACGAAACCGGCAACGTCGCCGGCTTTAATCCGATCCTCGTAATGGATGTCTGGGAGCATGCGTATCTACTCGACTACAAGCCGGCCGAACGTCCGAAATACATTGAAGCATTTTTCTCGAACATCGACTGGTCCACCGCGGAGCAGCGTCTGCAAAAACAAACAGGCGTGCGCGGCGCGGGAGCGTGAGTGTAGAAGCCGTACTGAAATGTTTCGAGGTCGGACTTGTCCATCCTCTACTGCGGGACAAATCCCGCTTCTAAACTGATGAGAATTCTGAAGGGCGGGCGCGAGCCCGCCCGTAGTATTTCGGAGTCCTTCATTGGATTACCATCGGTCACGGAGTACACTTACTAACATTAAGTTTTTGTTTATCTTTGAATTTCGCTGGAGGAAATTATGTATCGGAACCGCAACGCTTTTTTACTGTCCCCGACATTTCTATCCGCCGCTTTACTTTTCGCCTCGTGTGCGACAAATGCTCCTGATAACAAAAGCACAACTGCCACCACAACGGTGACGCCGCCCGCGACGCAGACGCTCGCGTTGGTGCCGCGACCGCAAAAAATTCTTGATCTGATGAAGAATCGTGGTGAACAGGATGAAGCGAAGCCGGCACTGAAGATCGTCTCGCCCGCAAAAGGCGCCGTTATTAACGGCTCAACTGTCGACGTCAAACTCGATCTCAGCGGTGACCTCAAGGGTTACATGCCGCACAAAGATCCAAGTACCGGCAAGGGCAATCACATTCACGTCATTCTGGATAACCAACCTTACGAAGCCTATTACGAATTGAACGAGCCGTTCGAGCTGCGCAACGTTATTAGCGGCAAACATACGTTGCGCGTGTTTCCATCCAGACCGTGGCACGAGAGCTACAAAAACGACGGCGCTTTTCAGATGGTTGAGTTCACAGTAAAAGGCGGAGGCGACGCGGCCAAGCCCACCACAACGAACACGGGCCAGACGATGGCAAATAACAATTCGTCTACCACCCCTAAGCCCGCGCGCGAAGGCAAGGATGTGGCTTCGAGCAACGCGGGCGAGCTTGATGCGACCAAGCCATTGCTGACTTACAGCCGGCCAAAAGGTGAGTACAAGGCTGAAGACGCCGATCCGATCATGATCGATTTCTGGCTGACCGGCGGGAAACTGAAAGGTGACGGGGGCGAGTATCGCGTTCGTTACATTGTTGACGACGACGATGCTAAGTACATCGATAAGTGGGAACCTATTTGGTTATCGGGTTGGATTAACGGCAAACATTCGGTGCGCCTGGAGCTGATCGATAAAGATGGCAAGCCGGTTGATAACGGCGGTTACAATACGACGACTCGCGAGATCACCGTTACGAAGTGAGGTCGCAGTTTAGAGTTCGAGCTTTAGCTTGCAGCCCCTGTTGTCATCAACCTAAAGGTTGGACTCTGAACTTCTTGATGTGGAGTTATGAATAGTGCGACGACGCAAAATTGATGGTTGCCCCATCGCCGGTGCGCTGCAAATGATCGGCGACAAGTGGACATTGCTGGTGGCTCGGGACCTTGCCGCTGGTCCAAAGCGCACGATGGAGCTTCACACCGGGCTTTTTCCGATCAGTAGTCGCACGCTGGTCGCGCGCCTGAGGGACATGGAGAAGGACAAGCTGGTTGAGCGCATCGATTTTGGCGGCAATCCTCCGCATATCGAATATAGACTGACTGAGCGCGGCCATTTGCTTCTTCCGTTAGTTGATGCATTAAGGCGTTTGGGCCAATCGCTTAATTGCAACGACTGTGAAGAACGAAAAGAGCAGTTGGGATTTTATTGTGAGGCCTGTCCGAACAATCTTGAACTCGGTGAACCCGATCGATTTAAAGTAGAACCTCTATCACGCCCGGCGTCACGTTCGCGCCGTCAAAACGACGATTCGATCGTGCTGCTGTAGACCTTCCTTCAAAGCTAAGTCAATCGCTCTCTCCATTGCCGAGGCTCTCGTCGGTTATGCATAACAGCGACAACGACAACCTCATTAGGTTCCAAATAATAGATCAAGCTGTACGGAAAACCTCTAACCTGGCGATGTCGCGTAAGTTCAGAAGCGGGCGGCCACGCTAAGGGATATTGGACAACGCTACTAAGGGATCTTTTTACGGCTGCCGAAAACCTGAATCCTAATTGCGGCTCTTTGTCATTGTAATAAGCGATGGCTTCTTTAAGTTCAATTCTGGCGGGGAGAAGAAAGCGGACTGTCATTTCGCTACTTCGCCGTCAATTTCATCAAAGACTACGTCAGCGGCGACTGCTTCAAGTTCGCCTCGCTTGAATGCGGCTACGCGATCTTCCGCCTCCGCGGCCCACAATTTCAATATGTTTGGGTCGGATGGCTCAAGGCTGGCAAGAATGCTGTCCGCGAGTTCCGCACGGTCGGAAGGCGGTAAAGCCAGAATTTGCTGAAGGATTTCGCTCGTTCTTACAGACATATCTTGCCCTCTCTTAATTTTATTCTTCCTGCGCCAAAACTTTGTCCGGCTGATTCGGAATCATCGAACCATCAGGTTCGATGATGGCGCGGTGATCCGGAGTGATGTGTTCGCCTTCAATGGTTACTTCTTCTCCGCTTGGCATCGCCACCGGCAGGTGGTCCAAAAATCTTTCCGCATCGAGCGCCGCCATGCAGCCCGTCCCGGCGGCGGTTACTGCCTGACGATAAACTGAATCCTGCACGTCGCCACAGGCGAAGACTCCGGGAATGTTGGTGGCAGTTGAATGGCCGGACGTCTTCAGATAGCCGACTTCGTCCATATCCAACTGTTCGCGGAAAAGTTCTGTATTAGGCTTGTGTCCAATGGCCACGAAAAATCCGGCACATGACAGCATCCGATCCTCATTGTTCTGAAGATTACGCAGCCGCACGCCGGTTACTCCAATATCGTCTTGTCCAAGAATCTCCTCCACGGCGCTATTCCAGATGAATTCGATCTTCTCATTATTGAATGCCTTGTCCTGCATGATCTTAGACGCGCGCAATTTGTCGCGGCGATGCACCACGTAGACTTTCGCTGCATAGCGAGTAAGAAAAGTAGCTTCCTCCATCGCCGTGTCGCCGCCGCCAACGACCACCAGGACCTTATTGCGAAACGCCGGCAATGGACCATCGCAGGTGGCGCAGGCCGAAACGCCATGGCCGCCGAACCCATCGGGCACTTTCGCTTCACCCGGGATTCCGAGCCATTTTGCGGACGCGCCCGTGGCAATGATTAATGTCTGGGCATTAATAAT
>JBDUCB010000225.1:0-2715 GCA_040003695.1 bacterium | reverse complement strand
TCCTTACGGACAACGGATTTTAAGTCCGTAGCGTCTGCCATTCCGCCACCCCGGCGCGTGCAGTGAAAATAGCATGCTCGACGGTGAGCGAACAATCATGACCTCATAGCCATCTGAGGTTTCATCAAATCCTCGATTGTATTTATCGCAGAAAGCCGCGTAGCGGCGAAATGTTTATAGCTTTGTATTGCTACCCGCTGTTTTCGGCGTGGGACCAAATGCTCGCATTTGGTCTCACGCGGAAGAGTTGCGTGGGGAGATGACGGCTATAAACATTTCGTGCCTGACGGCACTATGGCACCGCACCTTCACACTGATCACTTCGCAGTGTAGAATTTGATAAAAGGCCTGGAACAGATGCGCCAACCTATGACTGAAGAGCAGGAAGTCTTTCTTAGACACCTTCAAAGTACGGGACTCAAACGCACGGCCCAGCGTGATTTGATTCTCGACACCTTTCTGCGCACTGAGGAGCATCTTTCCAGCGAAGATCTTTACCGTCTCGTCCAAAAACTGGATCCCACCATCGGCCAGACTACTGTCTATCGCACTTTAAAACTTTTGACCGAAGCTGGACTCGCACGCGAAGTGCGCTTTGGCGATGGCCGCACGCATTACGAACATCACTACAAGCACCAACATCACGACCACATGATCTGTTCCGAGTGTGGCCGGGTGATTGAATTCTTTTCTGCAGAGCTCGAGGCCATTCAGGATGCGATGGCTGCCAAACATCGCTTCCAGATTACGCAACACCTGCTGCGCATGATCGGAATCTGCGCTGACTGCCGCCGCGCGCTGAAGGATGCAGATAAAAGCTCAACCGTCGCCCGTGCCGGTACGAAGCAGGCAACCGCCCGCGTTCGCTAGCAAACTTCAAACGTCAGCTAACTGTTTTTGCAGAGCCGAGCCAGCCGCAAAGTTTTGCCGGCTCTTTTGAGTTTTATCTTTCCTGAAGAATAAGGTAACTTTCGTTGACTACGATTGCGAATTTTGGCAATGGACCGATTTTGATTTTCTTCCTCTGCGCAACCTCGGCGTTCTCTGCGACTCCGCGGTTAATAACCGGAAAAACACTCACCGCCGAGACGCAGAGATGGCGCAGAGAAGCGAAATTAGATCACACCGATTTGCGTCGCAAGAATCCTTGAATGAAGACATTACGACGATGACTGGTTTTCAAAACGACACTCAGTTCTTTCAAACTAGCGTCGCAAAATTGGCGCGCGTGTTGTGCCTTCTTATCCTGACGTTATTCGTCGCGGCGTGTCCCAGAAACGACAAGGGACTAAACGGACCACGCGTCGGTGTTTCTGATCGGCCGGCGCAAAACAACACACCAGTTCCCGGCCCGACCGCGTTCAACGGCGAGCGTGCAATGGACCACGTGCGCAAGCAAATTGAGATTGGACCACGGGTCGCGGGTTCCGCGCAGTTGGCGAAGACGCGCGACTACCTCATCATTTCGTTAAAGAGTTTCGGCCTTAACGTGACGACCGACGAGTTCAACGCTTCGACGCCGGCTGGCGAGCGTAAGCTCGTCAACATTACGGCGGAGATACCTGGTGAGTCGAAAGATATAGTTATCGTTTCCAGCCACTACGACACCAAGCTCTACACGAACATGCAGTTTGTTGGCGCGAACGATCCCGGCGCTTCCGTAGGCACCTTGCTCGAGATCGGCCGCGCGCTGGCCGCCACTCAACAGAAACCAAAGCTCACCTATTGGCTTGTTTTTTTCGATGGTGAAGAAGCCTTTTGCGAGGGTTGGGATCAATGCGGCAAGCCGGATGCGCCGGACAACACGTACGGCAGTCGTCATTATGTGACCCAACTGCGGAACAACAACGAAGTGGCCCGCGTTCGCGCGCTGATCCTTTTGGACATGATGGGTTATAAGAATCTCGAACTTGGACGCGACGACATGAGCACACGGTGGTTACAGGACATCGTTTGGCGCACAGCGCACGACCTCGGTTACGGAAAGTATTTTGTAGATCGACCGGAAGGTGTGGGTGGCGACGATCACGAACCATTCCTGCGCGCGGGCATCGACTCGCTCGACCTGATTCAACTTAGCGGCTATCCCTTTTGGCATCGCGCCGACGACACGGCCGACAAAATTTCGCCGCAGAGCATGAAGATCGTGGGCGACGTTGTAATCGCGAGTCTGCCTCGTGTCGAACAGTATCTTCAAAGCAAACCCCGCTAGTTCTATCCTGGTTTATATATGTCGGCTGACAAAAAACGTGTGGCAGTTGTTCCGGGCGACGGCATCGGTCCGGAAGTGATCGCACAGGCAGTTCGCGTGTTGCATCATGTTGAGGAAACGCATGGCGCACAACTTGAGCTGGTCCAATTCGATTGGGGCGCAGACAGGTTTCTGCGCGACGGTGTGTCGCTGCCGGTCGACGCGCTGAAAATGCTTGCGACAGAGTTTCACGCAATTTTGGCAGGCGCTTTTGGCGATCCGCGCGTTCCTTCTAATAAACATGCAGAAGATATCCTGCTGGGGATGCGACGCGGATTGGATCTCTACATCAATCTGCGTCCGGTGCGCTTGCTCGACGCGCGTCTGACTCCATTGCGCAATGTCACGGTTGACGACATCGACTTTGTAGTCTTTCGCGAAAACACCGAAGGCGCTTACTGCGGCGCTGGTGGCTTCTTGAAGAAGGGAACCGCCGATGAGATTGCTACGCAGGAAGAGTTGAA
>JBDUCB010000176.1:0-9129 GCA_040003695.1 bacterium | reverse complement strand
GACATGAAAGTGCTGAATACTGAGTGCTGAGTACTGAGTACTGAGTACTGAGTACTGAGTACTGGTACTGAGTACTGAGTACTGAGTACTCGAATTAGCAGTCAGCCGATCTGAATTCGCGTCGCCGCTGTACCGCCGCTCTTAAACCACCAACGATTCTTCCAACCTCGATTGCCTCAGACATCAACGAGTTGAACTCCTCTATTGAGATGTATGCGACATCCAATGAAATATAAAGCTGGTTTCGCAACTCAGCACAAGATCCTTTCGCCATCACCAAAAACCGGTAAAATTCAGCTGAGCTACCTCTCTCAAACCCTTCCGCTATGTTGGACATCGTTGAAACGGCGGCTCGTCTGATTTGATCTTTAAGACCAAAGTCGCGCGCAAAGCTGCCTTCGTTGGTTGCTTTGTAGATCCGTCTTGTGAGCTTCCGCGCCTTCTGCCATGCAATCAAGTCCTTAAATCTGTCAACTTTCTGCGACATCACATTTCCCTCTCTTCATTAGAAATTGAGGGTGATAGTTACAATGTTTCGGAACAAGTACGGCTTAGTGCGATGCTCAGCACTCAGTACTCAGCACTCAGCACTCAGTCCTTACAGACCCTTGGCGGCAATGTACTTGATGAGATCGCGCACGCGGCAGGAGTAGCCCCACTCGTTGTCGTACCAGGAGAGCACCTTCACCAAATGGCCGTTGATAACTTTAGTGTACTCGGCATCAACGATGGAAGAGTTTGAGTTGCGCTTGAAGTCGCTGGACACCAGTGGCTCTTCCGAGAACGCGAGAATACCTCGCAGTTCCTCGTTAGCCGCATCCTTCAGCGCGCGGTTCACGTCGTCGGTGCTGGTTTCTTTCTCGACGTCCATGACGACATCCACCAGAGACACATTGGGTGTGGGCACGCGCACTGAGATGCCGTCAAACTTTCCTTTCAATTCCGGCAGTACCAGCGCCACCGCCTTTGCTGCTCCTGTAGAAGTTGGAATCATTGAAAGCGCTGCGGCACGCGCGCGTCGCAGATCCTTATGTGGCAGATCGAGCAGTTGCTGGTCGTTAGTGTAGGAGTGGATCGTGGTCATCTGGGCCGACTTAATGCCAAACTTCTCATGAACCACTTTCGCCACCGGCGCCAGACAGTTTGTCGTACATGAAGCATTGGAAATGATGTGATGAGCAGCCGCATCATATTTATCTTCGTTCACTCCGAGCACGATCGTAATATCTTCATTCTTGGCCGGAGCGGAAATGATCACCTTTTTCACTGAGCCCCGCAGGTGTTTGCGCGCGTCTTCGGCTTTGGTAAATATACCGGTCGATTCAACTACGATCTCCGCGCCGACCGATTCCCAATCAATTGCGGCCGGGTCCCTTTGCGAGAAAACGCGAAACTCGTCGTTTTCCACTTTGATTCCGTTTTCAGTTGAAGAGATCTCGTAGTCCAAATTACCCAAAACAGAGTCGTATTTCAGCAAATATGCGAGCGTCTTCGTGTCCGTCAAATCGTTTACGGCCACAATGTCGATATCCGGATCGCCAATTGAAGTGCGAAAGATATTCCGGCCGATGCGACCGAAGCCATTGATGCCCACCTTTACCGCCATTTGCAAAACCCTCCTACCAATTTTTCGTCTTACAGCCATCGCCAGGCTACGCCAAACACACTTTGCTCCGGCGTGCCGCAACAGGATGGAAACTTACACTTGAGTAAAGAAGAGCAAGATTATGCGGCGCGCCTTGGCAGTGTCAAGCCACTGGTTCTGGTCATCTTTTTGAAACCGGTTTCAGCTAAATAGCGTAGTAAAGACTTGATCGCACGAGACTTGTTTGCTAACAGTGTGTCACGCGTCCCCGTTCGATCAACTAAGCGTCATTTGTAAGGAGCTTGCTGTAATGTCGATTCTCGTTCAACGCAATTATGTTAACAGGCTGCTATGTTGCGTGCTTTTTGTCGCAGCCAGCGCCGGAGTCACCTGGGCACAGGTACCATCGGCGAGCCCTACGCCGAATGCCGTCGCGCCTCCGGGCACGGAAACGCAAAACCCGACGGCTCCGCCGGCCACCCAGCAGACTGCGCCACAAACTCCGCCAGGACCGCCGATTGTTCCCGGTGTACCTACAACCGCGCCAGCCGTTCCTTTAGCATCTCCATCTCCAACGCCATTGACGGAAACGGCACCCATGGAAGAGCCGCGCGAACCAAATTTCCCGACGGTGCAACCGAAGCCGCTGCCACCGCTGCCGAATATGACGCGTCTCGGCGTGACCAGTGACAACACGTTAACGTTGTCGCTCAACGACGCAGTCAAACGAGCGCTCGAAAACAACAACGACATCGAGGTTGCGCGCGATGACGTGCGCTTCGCAGAAACCCAGCTTCGCTCGCTTCAGGGCATCTACGATCCGATACTGAGTTTCACGCCTCAAATCGATAAGAGAATTACGCCGCAGCAAAGTTCGTTGGGCGGGTCGGGCCGTTCCGGCACCACCACCAACACTACTTATTCGTTCAATCCGGCTCTTAATAAATCGTTTGAGCTGGGCGGCGGAAACTACACGCTCAATTTTGCGAACAGCCACACAAACACGAGTTCAACTTTTAGTTTCATCAATCCTTACTACTCGTCTAACCTGTCTCTGACTTTCAGTCAGCCGCTGCTGCGCAATCGTTCAATCGATAACAATCGCCGGCAGATTCGCATACAGAAAAAGCGACTGGAACAATCTGATGCCGATTTTCGCCTGCGCACTATCTCGGTTATCTCCAGTGTGCAACAGGCTTACTGGGAGTTGGTCTTCGCCTTACGCGATCAGCAAAACCAACTTGCAAATCTTAATCTTTCACGCGAAAACTTGAAGGTCGTGGAAGCGCAGATCGCCGTCGGCGTGAAGGCGCCTCTGGAACGCGCTGAAGTGCAAACTGAATTAGCAAATCGCGAATCAGCGCTGCTCGTCTCTATTCAGAATGTCTCTATCGCTGAAAACAATCTCAAACAATTGATCTTCAAAGATTCGTCTGCTCCTGAATGGGGCGCGCAGGTCACACCGACTGACACGCCAAAGTTTGACTCAACTCCCGTCAACCTTATCGATGCGCTGAAGGAAGCGCGCGAGAACAGGCCTGAGCTGCGCCGCTTGCGTTTGCAGAATGACATCAATCAGATCGATCTGCAGTTTTTCAAAAACCAAACCAAGCCGCAGATCGATATTCAATCTACGCTGGCAACTACCGGTCTGGCAGGCACAGATGTTTCCGGCGCTTTGCCTCCGGGAACGCTCGTGCCACTTATCAGCGGTGACCCAACGCTAAGTGCCAGCGCCTTCCTGTTACAGCAGATCAGGGACATCCAACAGCGTGCCGGTTTCCCCATTGCTACGGTGCCAACAACAGCCACACTGGGTGGCCCGCCAGTCGATCTGATCGGTGGTTATGGGAGGGACCTAAGCAACCTATTTAGCTTCAAGACGCGAAACATCACGGTCGGCGTTGCTTTCCAGATTCCGCTTAGAAACCGAACGGCGGAAGCCAATTTAGCGGGCGCACGAATTCAGGCTGAACAACTGCAAGCCACGCTGCGCTCGCAGGATCAAGTCATCGAAGTGGACGTGCGTAACGCGGCACAAGCGGTTGAGACTGCACGACTACGCGTTTTGTCGGCGCGTGAGGCCAGGGTAAACGCAGAAATGCAACTCGAAGGCGAACAGCGGCTCTATCAGGTCGGGCGCTCGACGACGTTCCTGCTTTTCCAGCGCGAAAATGCTTTAACAAATGCACGCGCCGCCGAACTGCGTGCCGAGACTGACTACAACAAAGCACTGTCTGATCTGCAACGGGCTACCTCGACAACATTGCGCGCCAACGACGTGATTGTTGATACGCCGACGCCGTAGCGTAAGCAACATTCCCTTGTTGTGCGAAACAGATGTGTCAAGGGGTGCATTACAAGTTCAAGCTCTAGGTTGCTGCTTGAGCGCTTGCAAGCTAAAGCTTGAACTCTGAACCGCTTATCCCTCGCCGCAACCTTAGCGAAATAAGCTACAATGCCTCTCGATGCATCTCTCCCTAACAGCGATCTTTCCTGACCTGAGTCTAATTCCCCAACCATTCTTTTACATCGTCGTCGGCATCTTTGGCGCGATCATTGGTAGCTTCCTGAATGTTGTTATTCATCGGCTGCCGCGCGAAGAGTCAATTGTCTTGCCAAGCTCGAAATGTGCATCGTGCGGTGCTGGCATCGCTTTTTACGATAACGTGCCCGTCTTGAGTTATGTGTTCCTAGGTGGCCGCTGTCGTCAATGCAAAACTCCCATTTCGCCACGCTATCCAGCGGTCGAAGCGCTGACAGCATTTCTTTATATCGCTACCGCCTGGCACGACGGTTTCAGCTTTGTCCTGCCATTCGATCTGGTATTTGTCACTGCCATTACTGCGCTCGTCTTTATCGATGCCGAACACATGCTCCTGCCCAACGCGATCACGTATCCAGGAATTGTGTTTGCAGTGATAGCACGTTTGGCAATCCCCTACCTGACCGGCACACCGCACTTCGACGATCTGCCGATGCTACTCAACGGCATGTTGGCAGGTATGCCGCTTTGGGCGGCGTCGCTAGTTGGCGCGTTCATCGGGGCACTGATTGGCGGTGGGTCGCTCTGGCTGATGGGTTGGACCTGGGAAAAACTACGTGGCATTGAAGCGATGGGGCTCGGCGATGTAAAGATGATGTTTATGGTTGGCGCCTATCTTGGTTGGCGCCTTACGATTCTGAACATCTTCCTCGGCGTTTTGTCTGGCTCGTTGATCGGAATCGTTTTAATGGCGCGCCAGGGCAAGCGGAATATGCAGATGCTTTTGCCATTTGGAGTGTTCCTCGGAATAGGTGCTGTTGCCGCCTTGCTTATCGGTCCGCAAATTGTTGAGTGGTATGCAGGACAGTTCAGGTGATTTGTTCTTCGTACTTTGTTCTTCGTACTTTGTTCTTTGTTCTTCGTACTTGTGCGCTTTATTGTTCGTAACCGATGCTTTGATCTTAGCGCCTTGCTCTCGATCGTCCTTGGGCGATCAGTCAATTACAAAGCTCTAAGTACTAAGTTCTAAGTTTCAAAAGTATCAAGCTCACCTTTTACAATGCGTCACGGAAACCGTTATCAATTCGGATTATCTTTGTTGGCAGGTTTCTTTCTGCTGGCAACGCTTTTTGCGATTCTTCTTTACCGTTTGATTCCTGAAACTCCCGCCACGCGCGGTCCACTCCTGCTCGCCGCGTTTGTAGCAATTCTCCTGGGCAGCCTGCTGTGCGTTTTATTTTTGTTGCGGCGGTTGCTGCGACCCTATCGACAACTGGTTGGCGAAGCCGAGAAAGCGTCCCTTTCAGCGCCTCCACGCCGGTCGCAGGATGAAGCCGAGTTTGTTTTGGAAACGTTCCAGTCGGTTGTCGCTCAACTTCAAAAGCAACGTGAGGTACTCGAGGAACTGCGCACCGAAGCCAGCAAGCGAGCGGACTCGGCCGAACAATTTAGCGAGCGTATCGTGGCGAGCGTGCCTTCAGGTTTGATTGCGTTCGACGGCAACGGTCGCTCGATCGTAATCAACGGACCCGGTCGCGCGCTGCTTGAAGTTGATGGCGGCGCGCTGGGCCAACCCGCAAGCACCTTGCTGCAACGCATTCCGCAATTGGCGGAGATGGTCCAACAGTGTCTGCAATTTGGCACCCTGTATCGTCGTGAAGAAATTGAGGTGGCAACCGGCGAACGTTTGCCGCAACGCCTCGGGGCGACGGTTGCTCCCATTGACATTTCGCCGCAGGAAAAGCGTGGTGCACTTTGTCTTTTGACAGACATCACCGAGGTTACCCGGCTCCGTGAGCAAGTGACCTTAAAGAATAATTTGGAGAGTCTGGGTGAAATGTCGGCAGGACTTGCTCACGAATTCAAGAATGCAATCGCGGCACTACAAGCCTATGTGCAACTACTGCAGAACCTCGAGCTTGACGATAGAGGTAAGACAGTTGCGGAGTCATTGCTCGGTGAAGTGAGAAATCTTTCAGAGATGGTGACCTCGTTTCTAAACTTCGCGCGGCCGCAACCGCTCCAAGTTGACGAGGTGAATGTCGAAAAACTAATCGCCGAGTGTGCCGCTGAGTTGCGATCATTGTTCGAAGAACGACGCGTCGAACTGGTTATTACTGGGACCGCGGGCGTCTCGCCCGCACCTCGTGACATTGTTATCCGTGCCGACGAGCGCATGCTGCGCCAGGCACTTCTGAATTTAGGTCGCAACGCCGCGGAAGCGATCGCCGAAAGCCAAACCGATCGCCGCGTTCTGGTCTCAAGTTCCACCGAACGTGATAAAGCCGGCAAAGAGTGGGCGGTAGTTGAAATCAAAGATACTGGCGGAGGCATCGCTCCGGCGGACTTGCAGCGCATCTTCATACCCTTCTTCACCACCAAAGCGAGTGGACACGGCATTGGCCTGGCGCTTGCCCATCGAGTGATCAGCCAGCACGGCGGCACGCTAACGGCCGCAAATTCCCGGAATGGCGGAGCTGAATTCATTCTTCGGCTACCAATCTAAGACTCTCGAGGAGAATGTAGTCGCTCCCGCACGCCGAAGCGCTTGGCCTCACGCTGCCAAAAACGCGTGCTCAGCTCAGGCGCATCTTGCACAGCCCGGTTCATCTCCTTCCGCACTTCATCAAGGCAATCTTTGGCTTTGCCCCGGCAATCAATTGGCAGATGCAGGATCTGCTCAATCTCGCGTCGAATAGCCGAGTACCAGTCAGCAGCCGTGGCGTGCTGAGCAGCACGCTCCGAGAAGCGCAGAAAGGTCTGAAGTCCAGCAAGTACGGCAGCAAGGATACTGACAATGGCGACGGCCAACGCGCGCGGCGAGTCCTTCTCGAGGCCGGCAAAGATTGCCGTGCCGACAACGGTCGCGAAGATAACCGCCGGGACGCCTATTGCATAGTTAAGCTTTCGAAAAAGATCTGCTGAAGCGTAATGTGCAGACTGTGCGGCGTAGACGCGTTGATGCCAGTCTGCTAGAAGTTGATTGACTTGATCAGTCCAGTGAGTTTCATCGATCACGACTGACGGTTCACGCGTGTCCACTGGATCCATGGTCACCTCCTGTATTCCGCGCCTTCCTGCGGTGCCTCTGACGCGCGGCCTGTTTGACGATAGATTTGAGGATAGGACGGCTAAACCTATCACATCACTCAACGCGGAGAAAAGTATTTGTAAGGAAGACTAATGATGCGGTTTGGCGATTAGGACTGCTTCCTTTTGCGTAGCTTTGCGGTTTTCTTGGCGAGCTTGCGGTTTCGCTGAGGGTTTTACCGAAAAGAACGCGAAGAACTTGCAACCGTGCTTAAAGTTGGTGCTTTACTTAGCGCTTTGGCCGTTCGTTCAAAGGGATGCTGGAAAGTACACGCGCCAGCGGCGGGCGACCAGCGCCGCAATATCATCACGAACAATTAGTTCCTTCGGAAAGCCTGGCTTGGTGCGGGCATCGATCACGATTGGTCCTGTGTATGACAAATGGTGGCGAACGATGTTTGTTTCCGCTGCGTAAATATCGCCGGCGGGTTCGAAGCGAGTCCAGGTCGACCAGAGAAAATCCGCCGTTGAACGCGCCACCTTCACATCGTCGTGAAGAACGACTAAGGGCCAATCAGCCAGCCACTCTTCTTTGGCTAGCAGAGCTGCCTGTCCGGGGTCGTCCGCGTACGGTAATCCTTGAAGCACCAGACACCCGCCGCAAAACGCTTCGGCCGCCATCACATCTCGCGGCAACTGGCCGCGAAATTCAAGCGGCAAATCACGCTTCGCTTCACCCAACCCCAGCATGACGGCCTTGCTTCCTTCGTTCACTGTGCCGCTCGTGTAATCGAGCGTGTCCATCGAAACATTTGAAAAAATAAATAGATCGGTCGCGGGGTTAAAGCGCGCCAGCACATGCTCCAGCAGATGCGGAAAGTCGTGAAGGTCCTGCGGCGTGTCTGTGAGCAACAGAAACTTGGTTAACGAAAGCTGGCCTTCGCCAAGAATACGAAACGCGGAAACAAGTGCTTCGCGACCGTACCGCTCGCGCACCACTGCCGCGCACAACGAATGAAAACCTGTTTCGCCATATGTCCATAAATCACGAACAGACGGCATCACGAGTGGAAACAAAGGCGACAACAACTTCTGCAGGTAGTCACCGATGAAAAAGTCTTCCTGGCGGGGTTTGCCAACCACGGTTGCGGGATAAATCGCATCGCGACGGTGAAAGACCGCCTCAACTTCAAACACCGGATAGTCGTGCTGTAGCGAGTAGTAACCGTAATGATCTCCGAAAGGTCCTTCCGGACGGCGCACATGCGGGGGCGCTTTGCCAACCAGTGCAAACTCTGCTGCTGCCGCTAAATGATGTCCACCAAGCGGGTTTTGGGTTAACTTCAACTTCTCCCCCGCAAGCAACGAAGCGAGCACCAGCTCTGGAACATCTTCGGGCAACGGCGCAATGGCTGCGAGGATCAACGCCGGCGGACCACCGAGAAATACAGTAATCGGCAATGATTGGCCCATCTTTTCTGCTTCATGAAAATGGAAACCACCGCCTTTCTGAATCTGCCAATGCAAGCCGGTGGACTGCGTGTCGTAAACCTGCATGCGATAGATGCCGAGGTTGTGTTTCTTCGTCAGCGGATTCTCGGTGTAGACCAACGGCAAGGTGATGAATGGACCGCCATCTTCATCCCAGGTTGTTAAGACGGGTAATTCATCGAGGCGCGCTGGTTGTTCAGTAACCTGCTTCACGGGCGCGCGTTCGGTGTTTTTCGTTCCGAGCCGCAGCAGCTCAAGGGCAAGTGAACGATGCTGCCACAATTCTCTACGTTTGGGCGGCAACAGCAACTCGGCTACGTGCGCCAACTCTCGCACCAACCGCTCCGGCTTTGGACCAAAGGCAAGCTCGATACGCCGAGGCGTTCCGAATAGATTGGTAACTACCGGGTAGCGACTTCCCTTCACTCGCTTGAACAAAAGCGCGGGTCCGCCTTGCTCGATCACGCGGCGATGAATCTCCGCAGCCTCGAGATAAGGATCAACTTCGGCTTCGATGTTCAGGATTTCGTTTTCTCGA
>JBDUCB010000072.1:0-9134 GCA_040003695.1 bacterium | reverse complement strand
ACAAAGCTCAGGTGCGCGCGCGCGAAGGCTACTATGCGCCTAAGAGTTGAGCACGGGTTACGCGAATGACGAAAGCAGATTTTTCATTTGTCATTTGACATTTCTCATTTATCATTTCTTTTCCTAAAAGCCGCACCAGTCAGAACGATTACTGATACCAGCAGAAAAGCCGGTATCGCCACCGGATCTTAACCGGCATCGCATCACCCTTTCATGTCGCACGAAAGGTGATCTCATGGATCAGAAAATTCCCAAAGCGGCTGAATCCCAGGCGGATAAATTGGAGGAGCGATTGGTCGATTTCGCAGTGCGGATCGTGAAGTTGTCAACGCACTTGCCGAAAACCCTGGCGGGAAAGCATATTGCGGGGCAAATTATGCGTTCCGGAACGTCACCGGCACCAAACTATGGTGAAGCACGTGGAGCAGAAAGTCATGCTGATTTCATTCACAAGGTTCGGATCGTTCTTAAAGAACTGAATGAAACCTCCATTTGGTTACGCATCATTAATCGCAGCAATATGCTACGAACACATCTGATTTTCGACATCATGGGCGAAAACAAAGAGCTGTGTAGAATATTTGCCAGTACTCTTACTAGTGCTCGACGCCGGACGAAATGACAAATGAGAGATGTCAAATGATAAATGAAAAAGTTATTACATAGAATCGATGACTAAATTCAACAGAATTACGATAATCGTCCTAGATGGCGCCGGCATTGGCGAGATGCCTGACGCTGCCGAGTGGGGCGACGAGGGTTCCGACACGTTCGGACATATTCTCGACTCGCGCGCAGTGCATCTGCCAAACCTGCGGCGCTACGGTCTCGGAAACATTCGTCCGCTCGCAAATGTGCTACCTCTGGACCATCCAGATGGTTCGTATGGCCGTTGCGCCTTGCGTTCAAACGGGAAAGATACGACCACCGGCCACTGGGAAATGGCGGGCATCATTCTCAAAGAGGCTTTCCCGACTTATCCCGAAGGATTCCCCAAAGCAATCCTCGATCGCTTCATAAGTGAAACCGGAGTGCCGGGAATTCTCGGCAACATTCCTGCTTCAGGGACTGAGATCATCAAGCAGCTTGGCGACGAACATGTGAAAACCGGCAGGCCGATTGTTTACACCTCCGCCGATTCAGTTTTCCAGATTGCGGCCCATGAAGAAGTCGTTCCGCTCGATCGTCTTTATGAAATATGCGAGATCGCGCGCCGCATACTTGACGGCGAGCACAAAGTCGGACGAATCATCGCGCGGCCTTTCCTGGGTCAGACAGGTTCGTTCTATCGCACCGAGAACCGTCACGACTATGCCGTGCCGCCCCCCCGTCAGAATCTGTTGCCGGCGTTAAAGGATGAAGATCTCGATGTCGTCTGCATCGGAAAGATTGCTTCGATCTACGACTCAATGGGAGCTACTGAAGACTTGACTGCAAAAAACAATCAGCAGTCGATTGATCAGACGATCCATGCGTTAAATCAGAAAACGCGGGGCTTGATTTTTTCGAACCTGGTGGATTTCGACATGCTCTACGGACATCGTCGCGACACAGAAGGCTACGCAAAAGCGCTTGAGCATTTTGATTCCGCGTTGCCGGCTATTGAAGCCGCAATGCGCGAAGACGATCTGATGATCATCACGGCCGATCACGGAAACGATCCAACTTTTCCCGGTTCGGATCACACGCGTGAATACGCTCCGCTGCTGGTCTATGGCAAGAGCGCGAAGCGCGGCGTCGATCTCGGAACGCGCCGCTCACTCGCTGACATCGGCCAAACGATAGCGGAGAACTTTGGATTGAAACTTGTCGCAGGTGACAGTTTTCTGGCGGAGATCGCTCCCAGGTCTTCCTGAGAGAACCAAACAACTTCGTCCAACCTAACCCTTCAGGCTTTGATGTTTGCTATGCGGACGCGTGGGCCTCGATCTCGCGCAGCGCCTCAAACGACAGCAAGGTTTTCACCCCATCCCGACTTTCTATCCCCAATCCGTCTTCAACGCCGTTGATGCCAACCAGGGGCGCGATTCGCTCCACGTTGCTGATGCTGTGTGTCAACTGCCTTTGGTCTGTCGCCGTCTCACCGCCGAGAGCGATTTCGATGCTGCCGGCGCTGTCGCCTTTAGTCTCAAGGCTGACGCCGACAAACGGAAGAAATACCTCTTGCTCTTGCGCGCCAATTTCGCCCACTACCTCAAGGCGAGTTGGTCGCAACTGGTTTCTCTTGCTGAACTCATCATAAAAGTTTTCCACTGACTGCGATCGATAAAACCTGGCATGATTCGTCCTTCCTTTCTTGAATACAAAATGAAAACTCAAACCGCGCGAGGCTTCTGCCGGTCTCTTTCGCCGTATATGTTATGGGCCACTAAACCTGTTGCCTTCAGAGTCTAGACCCGGGAAACAAACCTGTCTGCCCCGCTCGGTATGTTTTCTGAAAAAGTAAGGGAAAAGTTATGACTTGACTCGGGAAGCCCGCGGTTTCTTCGCTTCGCTTGCGAGAAAAGCGACATCCAAGGCGCAGCGGCCAACGCTCGAGATGAGGCAGTACCGGGAGCGATAGCGACCGGGTCGAAAAGACAGCTGTAACGAAGAGCGAATCTTTGCCGACTTCTTCAATCAATTAATCTCTGAGCGGAAACGGCCCCGATAGGGCTTGAATGGAGGAGAGATTTTCGGCATTATCTAGCCCCCAAATCCAACTTAATTCAACGGCCAAAGCTGACGTCTTCCCATGAATATTCGAAAAAAATCAACGCTACCCCTGCTAGCTTTGCTTTTCCTGTTTGCCCTGGCGATTGACATCAACGCGCAATCAACGCTCATGAACGTCCCCTCAACTGATGTAGTGGCGGCAAAAAAGGTCTATGTGGAAATGGACTTCATCACAAATTACGCCTGGGAGCGCGGCGACAACCGATTTGAAAATTACATTCCACGCACGGTGATCGGTGTCGGGAAAAACATTGAGGTCGGCGCGAACGTGTCGTTTACGCACGTGCCGGGCGGCGGCGAGCCGATTGAGTTGCAGCCAAATGCGAAATGGCAGTTTTACAACAACGAGCAGAACGGAATCGCCGCGGCAGTTGGTTGCATCGGATACGTGCCGCTGACACATCGCACCGGGACGCAAACTTTTGCACAGTGTTACAGCGTGCTGAGCAAGCAACTAAAAGGGAACCTTGGTCCGCGATTCACCGGTGGCGGGTACACGCTACTAAATGCTCACCCGGAAAAAACAAAAGCGGGGGCAGTCATAGGCTACGAACAACCCATCGTAGACAAAGTTGATTTCATTGTTGACTGGTTTAGCGGCGACAACAGGTTTGGCTATGTGTCTCCGGCCCTCTCGTTCACGACGCCACACGACGGCTCTTTGTCTCTTGGCTATACAATGGCCAACCACGGTCGCGGCAAAAATGCGCTGTTCGCTTATTACGGGTTGACGTTCTGATGTCCGACAAACTTCAGTTTGTCGAGTGTCACCAGGGGTTAGCGACAAACTGAAGTTTGTCGAACTAGGGATGCTTCGCCGAGAGGCTGGTGTAGACAAGTTCGAGCCACATCTCGGTTTTAATGTAGCCTGCACCCCACGATTTCCATTCGTCCGGCAATCCTTCCGACTTAATTTGCGCGAGAGTTTTGTGGGCCTTCATTTTCTTGCGCACGATCGCCGTCGTTTCTACCAGCATGCGATGAAAGGCTTTCAGACCTGCGACGTCTGACAGCGCGCCGTGACCGGGAATAATCTTCACGTCAACGGGGAGCTTGCTGATAATGTCGCCCACATTTTTCGCCATGCCTTCCACATCGCCTCCGTTCTCAAGATCTACCACCGGAAATCTTCCATTGAAAAAATCGTCACCCATATGCACGACGTTGGAACCGGTAAAGAAGATAACACTGTCGCCATCTGTGTGACCGTGTGGGAAATGAACGACCTTGATCTCTTCGCCGTTGAAGAAAACAGAAACGGCTTCTTCGAAGGTGACCACCGGCAGGCCTTCTTTTGGCATAGGCGGAAATTTCCAGCCAAAGAATTTCGATTGTTGTTCCGCGGTCAACCGCTTGCGAACATTTGCCTGTGCGATAATCGGAGCATCTGGCCCAAAAGCCGGATTGCTGCCGGTGTGATCGCCGTGGTAGTGAGTGTTCAGAATAAACTTTAGTTTTCCATCACCTAATGTTTTCAGAGCGGTTTTGATCTTTTCCGCCAGCGGAGCATATTGATCGTCGACGATCAAAATCCCATCTGGCCCAACCGACACACCGATATTGCCACCTGCGCCCTGGAGCATGTAGATGTTGGCGGCAACTTTGATGGTTTTGATTTCTACTTTTGAAAAATCCTGGGCTAACGCCTGCGCGCCAGACAAAAGGATCATAAGAGCCGCGGAAACCAAGCAACGCTTTCTCATTAAAGAAACCTCCAGCTAAAGGTAGGGGCACGGCATGCCGTGCCCCTACCCACCTTAAAGTTGCAAGCGCCGAATTCTATTCCTCTGGGTTCTTCAATACAGCAATAAACGGCAAATTGCGATATCGTTCGGCGAAGTCCAGCCCATAACCAACCACAAAATGATCCGGAATTTGGAAGCCCAGATAGTCGATCTTCACTGGTCTTTCCCGCCGTTCAGCCTTATCGAGCAACGCCGCCAGTTTTACGCTCGCCGCACCGCGCGACTCAAGATTGGCCATCAGGTAGCTCAGCGTCAGCCCGGTATCGACGATGTCTTCAACTACTAGTATGTGCCGCCCTTCAATCGGCACATCCAGATCTTTCATGATTCGCACTTCGCCAGACGTGCGCGTTGACGAACCGTAACTTGAGATAGCCATAAACTCGATACTCAAACGGGTATCAATTGCGCGCAGTAAATCGCTCAGAAAGAAGCACGCGCCCTTGAGTACGCCGATGAGCAACGGATTGAGTCCGGCGTAATCGCGAGTGATCTGGGCGCCGAGTTCCTTGATGCGCGCCCGGATCGTCTCCCCGGAAAAGAGAACATCGAGATTTGGATTGGTAAACTCTGAAGTCATTTGCGCGGAAGGTGTGGACAAGTCAGTCATCTCCTATAAATAAGATCACGATTGAAAACGCGTCGTAGACATCTTGTTTGCCTATCTGGCTTGTGGTGCGACATACTATTGAAGCTCTCCGTACAGGTCAATCAAGTCCATAACTTTGGCCTGTTATTTTTTTTGCCACCTGGAAAAAGGAATGACCACGTGATGCGAGTCAGAATCGCGTTATCTAGCTGCACGCTTTTGCTGTTGCTAGTGGCTTTGAGCGGGCATTCTGCGAGCGCGCAGGTGGCGGCACGACCAGCGCCTGCTCCGACTCCGCCAGACATGCACGCGCTCGTGGACGAGACGGTGGTCGACGCGAGCATTCCCGACGATAAACCTGTCGACAAGATGCTCGAAGCCTACGCTCCGAAGGTACGAGCGCTCGACCAGGCCATCGGCAAACTTAAGGGCGATCTGCGCAAAGGCGGAATGGGCGCCGGATCCATTGGAAATTTTGTTGCCACTGGCATTCGTGAAGAAGCGAGCCGCAAACTCGGGGTACCTATCCCGCTGGCGGTTACAAATAACGGCGGGCTCCGGAAAAGCGAAATCGGCGAAGGCGATTTGCGCGTGCGCGATATTTTTGAACTCCTGCCTTTTGAAAATGCGTTAGTAGCTTTTGATCTCACCGGCAAACAAGTGATTGATTTGCTTCGCATCGTGGTCTCCCACGGGGACGCGCAATCGGGTGCGCGAATCAAGTATCGAAGGGATAGCGATAAGAAAACGGAGCTGGCAAGCGCCCGGCTTCTAGTTGATGGACAGGAAAAAGAGATCGATCCGGTAGCGACTTACACGGTAATCAGTATCGACTACCTCTTGAAAGTTACGGGCGGCGATTACACAATTTTGCACGACGCGAAAAATGTAAAGCCGCTGGGATTAACGATTCGCGATGCCATGATTGATTACGTGAAATCGGAAACAGCGGCAGGCCGCGAGATTCGTCCCACTCTCGATGGCCGTTTCATTCTCGATAAATCAAGTACCGAAAGACCGGAACAACCGCAATGATTACCAGGCGAAAATTTCTGCAGGCTTCAATCGCCGGAGGCGCTGCGCTTGCTTTGCCGCACTCGCGGGCGCAGTTGTTTTCAACTTCAGAGTGGTCTGCTATATCGTCGCCGTTGCTTGACGTCTTAGCCGGCGAGACGTTGATTACCATCCTGCATACCAACGACACTCACTCACAGATCGATCCTTTGCCCGACAATGATAAGCAGTATGCAGGCAAGGGCGGAGTCGCGCGACGCGCCACGCTGGTTAAAAGAGTGCGCAAGGAAAATCCGAACACGCTGATGATTGATGCCGGCGACGTGTTTCAGGGCACGCCTTATTTCAACTTCTACAAAGGCGAAGTCGAGTACAAGTCGATGTCTCTGATTGGCTATGACGTAGTCACGCTGGGCAATCACGATTTTGACAACGGCGTCGACGCGCTGGCCGCAGCCATGAAGTTTGCAAACTTCGACTTTGTCTCCTGTAACTATGACCTGCGCGGCACGCCGCTGGAAACTCGAGTGAAACCTTACCTAGTGCGGACGCTTGGCGGCGTACGAGTCGGACTTTTCGGCCTCGGCATCAGTCCGGATAATTTGATTACCCCTGACAATTTCAAAGGGGTGAAATATCTTGACCCAGTAACGTCTGCGCGCGGCGTAGTCGAAACTTTGCGCCAGCGCGAGCGTTGTAATCTCGTCATCGGCATGTCTCATCTTGGCTATTATCCCAACCCGGATTCAGCTCAGATTGGAGACACGCAAGTCGCGTCGCAAGTTGATGGCATCGACTTTATTGCCAGCGGTCACACGCATACGTTTATGCAGAAACCAGTGTTAACTAAACAACCGTCCGGCAACGACACGATCATCTTTCAGGTTGGCAGGAGCGGCATCTATGTGGGCCGCGTTGATATGAAAGTACGCGACGGCAAAGTGGTTGCTTCGGCCGCGCGTTTGTTGGATTTGCGCGACGAATCGACAGCGTAAACCAGTCAACAGCGCAAGAAACAGCGACCGGCATTTATCACGAATATCAGTCGTCAGACGCGGGCGACGTCAGGCGTGCGCTTGAATAAAAACCAACAAAAGCTTCCGAACAAGATCAGCAGCGCGGACAATGTCAATAGCTGAGCCCCGAAAGTATTAGCAAGGAAGGCTCTTACGAGAAAGGCATCCACCATGACGATTAGTCCACCACGACGGTCGATTTATGAAAAAGACCGCGTCGGGAGTTTGCCAGCAACAGGTAGGCAATGAAGAACAGATGCAAACAAAATCCGAGCCAAACCGCCTTTAATTCGGCTGACACTGCACCATCAATGTTGGAGGCGAGCAGTCCTTTAGACACATAGGGATAGCCCAGGTAAAGATAGAGAAAAGCTGTGATAATGAGGATGATACTTCCAACACGAACAAGGGTCATCGGAATTTTGAGTGATTTAAACATCTGATTTCCTTTCAACGGGCTAAAACTTTTGCGGGACAACAACAAAAAGGGTTGCCTCGCATACTATCACTTAGACTCAACGCAACCACTATCTAACGACTCCTGATGGACGACAACTCAACACGCGATCGCATCCGGGCCCTCGTTCGCGATGTGCTTGATAAGGCGCTTCCTGACAAAGCCGCATCCAGCTCATCCACAACTTCCAGCCGTTTCATCAACACTGCGCCAACTGCTTCATCCGCAGCAAGCGTCACGGCCGACGAGTCTTCAAAAACCGTCATTACTGAAGATGACGTGCGCGACCTTGAACGCGGGGCTGTTCTGCGCATAGCCGAAGGCGCGCGCCTCACTCCGCTCGCTGCCGACATTGTTAGCGAGAAGGGAATTGAAATTGTTCGTCGCGTGCCGCGTCGTGGTTCCGATGAATCAAAATTGATTGCCGTGGGCGCCGATCACGGCGGCTTTAAGATGAAAGAAGAGTTGCGATCCTTTCTAACTTCTCTGGGCCATCAGGTACACGATTTTGGCACTAACTCAGAAGACCCGGTCGATTACCCGGACTTTGCTTATGCGGTAGCGAGAAGTGTTGCTCAGGGTACGGCGGATGTCGGTATCGTCATTGACGGCGCTGGCGTGGGTAGCGCGATCACGGCCAACAAAGTTCCTGGCGTGCGCGCCGCAGCCTGTTACTCTGTTGAAGTTGCGCGCAACTCGCGCGAGCACAACGGCGCCAACGTGCTGACGTTGGGCAGCAAGACAATCACAAGTGCGCAGATGCGCGACATCGTGCGCGCCTGGCTGGCTACGGAGATGACCGAAGATCGACATCGAAAGCGGGTGGGAAAAATTGAAACTATCGAACGACAGTACAACCGTTAACCGTGAATATTCAAATTATCTTTTCAGATCGCTGTTATTTGTTATCGCGCTCTTGATCTGTACAGCAAGTTACGCAGTAGGGCAGCAAAGCCAACCAGCACACGTAACACAGACGATTGCTACATGGGAAAAATTTGCGCCCAAGGGCGCGGGCTTCACCGTGCTCTTGCCGGGCAAACCCAAAAGTGAAGATTCGCGGGTCGAAACTAAGCTTGGCCTGCTGATTAATCACCAGTATTCGCTGCAAGACCATGGGGCGGCTTACATGATTGCCTACGCCGAATTTCCTGGACCTGAATCTGATGAAGTTAACATTGCAAAGATACTTGACGGCGCGCGAGACAACGCGATTTCGAATGTAAAGGGCGAGCTAAAAAGCGAGAAGGTAATGAGGATTGGTCGACATTTCGGCCGCGAATGGCTGGTGCGATCTCCAAACGCCTTTATTCGAGCGCGAGCGTACTGGGTAAACGAGCGCCTCTACCAGTTGATCATGCTAATGCCGCCGGCCGCTGAAACTGGCCCCGCTTACGAGACCTTTGCCGCGAAATTCTTCGATTCGTTTGCACTCACTGAAAACTAAAAAGTGACAGGGTCGGCGTGATGTTGTCGGACGCGGTCGGCTGCTATGTCAACCGCTACGGCGTGTTGCCGGGACGGCGCGCCGTGTTTGCGACCAACAACGACGGCGCCTACCTCGGCGCGATCGCGCTGGTGCAGGGCGGCGGGCAGGC
>JBDUCB010000307.1:0-9151 GCA_040003695.1 bacterium | reverse complement strand
GACGCTCGACCTTTGAACATGTGATCCTGTTTATCAAATGATTGAAACCATCGAAGAAGAATTCAGGAACAAACTAGTGAGCGAAAGTCGGATCCTACCAGCGCCTCTCGAACCGCTCAGGAGAATTTCGTGGAATTACTGGTGGAGCTGGTCGCGCGATGGCGCTGGTTGCTTTCGCGAACTTGCGGCTGCGATTTGGGAAGAGTGCGAACACAATCCACGCTTGTTGTTGTCGCGCGTTTCTGAATACCGGCTCGCCGAGATGGCCAACGATCCGGTCTACTGCGAACGAGTAAACAAGCTGGCAAACGACGTTGATGAGTACATGGGTCTCGGCCAAACCTGGTCGAATCAGGAAGGTGCAACAAACATCACTCCAGAACATCCGGTTGCATACTTCTGCGCCGAGTTTGGTGTTCACAATTCGCTGCCGCTTTATTCGGGTGGCCTTGGAATCCTCGCCGGCGATCATTTGAAGTCGGCCAGCGACCTGCGTCTGCCTTTGGTCGCGATTGGCCTGCTTTATCACCAGGGATATTTTCGGCAGCGTTTAAATATCGAAGGATGGCAGCAGGAAGTTTACCGGGAAACTGATCCCGAGACGTTGCCACTGCATCTGGTCAAGGGCGAAGACGGTTCGCCGCTATTGATTGAAGTGTTGATTCGCGAGCGGCCAGTGCGCGCGCAAGTGTGGCGCGCCGACGTCGGTCGCATCGCCCTCTATTTGCTGGACACCAACATTGTTGAAAATGAGGAAACAGATCGTTGGGTAACAGGTCACCTTTACGGTGGCGATCGTGAGACGCGAATCGCTCAGGAGATGTTATTGGGCATCGGTGGCGTGCGCTTTTTAAGACGGTTGAACATCGAGCCGCATGTCTATCACCTTAACGAAGGTCATTCTGCTTTTCTAACGCTCGAACTGGCGCGTGAGACGATGCAATCGCGCAGTTTAAGTTTTGCGGAAGCGGTTGGAGTGGTACGCGAGCGCTGCGTATTTACAACGCACACGCCAGTCGCTGCCGGCAACGACGAATTTGCGGTGGAGATGATGGAGCGGTCCTTTGGCTCCACGTATGAACGAGAGTTGGGTCTCAGTCATGAAGAGTTCCTCGCCTTGGGCCGCATAGATCCGAAAAACATTGCTGAGCCGTATGGTCTGACGCCACTGGCGCTGCGCATGTGCCGTTCGACAAATGGCGTTAGCCGCAAGCATGAAGAAGTTTCACGCGCGCTGTGGCAAAAGCTTTGGCCGGAAAAGACTGTCGACGAAGTTCCAATCACGCACGTCACGAATGGCGTGCACGCGCCCACCTGGGTGGCGCCGACTATCGGCGCGCTTTACGAAAAATACGCCGGTAAAGATTGGGCGGACAAGTTGCGCAACCGTGCAGAGTGGGAACAAAGCATGGCGCGATTGTCTGATGAAGAGTTGTGGGCGGCGCACTCGTTGCTGAAGCAGCGGCTCGTTGCTTTTGTTCGCGAGCGTTCGTTTCAGGCGCGTGTGAATCGTGGCGAGACGGTCGAGTATGCCGAATCGGCGCAACGCATGTTTGATGCGAGCGTATTGACGATCGGATTTGCGCGGCGAGTCGCCGGTTACAAGCGCTGGAATTTGTTGTTAACGGACACCGAGCGGCTGCTGAAAATTATTAACAGCGACGAGCGCCCGGTGCAATTCGTTTTTGCCGGCAAAGCCCATCCGCAAGATTCAGAAGCAAAACTAATTCTGCAACAAGTCGCCACGTGGAAGCATGAAGGGCGGCTGAAAGAGCGCGCCGTTTTTATCGATGACTATGATCAGGAAGTCGCGCGACAGTTAGTGCAGTCGGTCGATGTTTGGTTGAACGTTCCCAGGCGGCCCCTGGAAGCGTCGGGAACCAGTGGCGAGAAGGTCGCGATGAACGGCGGCTTGAATCTTTCTGTGCTTGATGGCTGGTGGCTGGAAGGTTACGACGGCACCAATGGATTCGCTGTCGGCAATGAGGCTGAATCGTCCAACGACGTTGATGCGAGCGATGCAGAATCTCTTTACCGCATGCTCGAACAGGAAGTGGCGCCTCTTTATTACGATCGTGACGGCGAAGATCTGCCGCGAAAGTGGATCTGGATGATGAAACGCTCGATCACCACGCTTGGGCCTCAGTTCAACAGCGATCGCATGGTAGATGAATATGGCCGGCGCATTTATACTTAAACTGCCTGGTTCGATCGCTTAACAAAAACCTCAAATCCTTCGCCCGCCGATAATTGTTAGTCGACCCTCCTATGGTAGACTACGTGTCTGCGGACACTTGGTTTGTGCGGACGGCCGCCATGGACTTGGCCTCGCGAAACGTCGATTGCGGTCATCGCTTCAGATTTAAGCCTGCATGAAACACTGCACCATCTGCAAAGAAAAATACGACGATAGTGTGAGCTTCTGCCCGACGGACGGCGAGGTACTCGAAGACGATCCGTCTTCCATCGTTGGCACCGTGATGGATGGCCAGTACAAGATTGAAACGCTGCTTGGCAAGGGCGGCATGGGCGCCGTGTATCTGGCGCGTCACATCCTGCTGGGCGATCGCGTGGCTATTAAAATCATGCCGCCGGAGGTCAGAAACAACGCTGACTGGCTGCGACGCTTTCGTCGCGAGGGACAAGCGGCGCGACGCTTCCGTCACGCGAACGCCGTTACAGTTTACGACCTGCGAACGGCCGCCGACGGCACCATCTACATGGTGATGGAGTACGTCGAAGGCCACACCCTGGACGCTGAGGTGAAACAGCGCGGCCGACTTACGGCTGCTGAAACATTTGAACTTCTCGAGCCGGTCATGAGCGTCTTGAACACTGCACATGCGATGGGCGTGGTCCATCGGGATCTCAAACCCGAAAACATCATGATCGGCAAAGCAACGACGGGCGGCGAACCCACGATTAAGTTGCTCGACCTTGGTATCGCAAAGATGCGCGAGATTGCGGGTGTCGAAAGCAGTGGCAGCACGGAACTAACCATGGCCGGCCAGGTGCTCGGCACGCCTTACTACATGTCGCCGGAGCAGTGGGGCGAACCCTCGCGCGACGGCAATATCGAGATTGACGGCCGCGCTGACATTTACAGCTTAGGTTTGGTTGCCTACGAAATGATCACAGGCCGCCGCCCGTACTCTGCAGCAACGTTGCACGAGCTACGACGAGATCACGTTTCAGTGACTCCACCGCCGCTGATTGAAAAAGCTCCCGATGTGCCACGCGCCTTTAGCGACGCCATCGCTCGCGCGATTGCGAAGGACCGCGTCGATCGGCCTTCGACTGCAGGCGAGCTCGCGGCTGAGTTGCGCGAGGCGCTGGCGAACGAACCGCGTGTACCCGTCGACCGTACACTCCCGGATATTCCGCACGTTGAAAGTTCAAGTTCACACACGCACGACATCCCAGACGCCGTTAACACAAACTCTGACGTAAACGCACCAACGATAATTACCATTGATGCGCCGCAGACCACTCCGCAAAGACCGGCGGCAGGCGCAGCTCCGTCGCCCGCGGCGGTCCAGCACCGCGTTGGACCCGATGGCGATCTAGGATCGAGCGTGACTGTTCCGCGTCGTCTGCCAGCGTTGGAAATTCCGGTGGCGCAGGAAAAGCGCGGTAGCAAAGGTTTGCTGATCGCCGGCGCGGTTGTACTGCTGGTGCTTGCCGTGGTGGGCGTGGGCGGCATCTTTGCTTTCAGTTGGTTCAAAAACAAGCCGAGCAGCGCGGCTGCGGGCCCTACAACGAAACCGAATTCATCGACGGCAGCGACCAGCGAATTTGGACGTTACTGGCTGGAGACACTGCCGAATGAACTTGCTGCCGAGCCGGTGCGCGTAGCAGGCGCGGTGCCATTAAGATCCGGCCAGGCATTCAAGTTTCATTTTCAGTTTTCAGAAGATGGCTTTGTGTATGTCATTGGACCAGGCGAGCAAAATCAGCCAACCGCATTTCTAACAGAAAAACCTGCGGCCATCTCGGGACTGGAAAACAATGAGGTGGTGAAGAGCGACGATTTTAGTTTTCCTAGCGGGCTCGAGCATTGGCTGGAACTGGACAAGAAGCCTGGCACCGAAAATTACACCATTATTTTTTCCACTGAGCGGCTTAGCGCGCCGGCATTTCTGACTCAGCAGGCAACGGGCAAACCGTTGGGCGACACTGAACAAACTGAGTTACGCGATTTCCTGGCCCAGCGGCAAACCAGCGCGCCCGTGACAGAGCTAAACGATAAAGACCCGAACGAGCCCTACGTCGCTCTAAAGGTGCCCGCAACCAATGAAGGCAAACCGGTGATTTTCGAAGTGAGAATCCAGCACAAATAGATTTGCAAGTGCACCGGTATTTAGTTTGAAGGAGATGTTTCTGCAATGAAAAGCAAGATAATGCTTCTAAGTTTGCTGCTGATGTTTTTCTTCGCGGGGGCAGTACCCGTATTTGCGCAGCAGGATGACGACGTTCGCGGCGCGTTTTTAACAACGCGACCGAAAGCAGGCGATACCGCCAACAGACCGGCTCCCAGGTCGACGCACCGGCGGCCGAAATCTGCGCCTGCTCCATCGCCAGGGCTGGTCGTTAGCGGCACGATCTCCGTTACGAGCAAAACAGCATTGCCACGTATGGGCCTGGGCCTGACGCTTTTCATGCGCGATTCAAATGGGCAGGCCGTGCGCACCGATCCGACTCGCGCCTTTCGAAAGGGTGATCATGTCAGGTTCCTGCTGGAAACGAATATGAACGGGTACCTCTACATTTTCAACACCACCGACGGCGGACGACCGGTAATGATTTATCCCGATCCGGAACTCGATGAAGCCGGAAATTACGTTCAAGCCCATGTGCCTTTCGAAATTCCCTCCAGCATCGCTGCTGAAGAAAGGCTACGTTGGTTGACTTTCGACGAGCACCCCGGTGCCGAGAAGCTCTATTTCGTTTTCACGCGCGAACCGCTTGCGGGAGCGCCCATTGAGGATGACCTTCTCAGCTTCTGCCGCGAAAATGCCGGAAAGTGTCCCTGGCATCCAAGTTCCGAACTGTGGACGAGGATTCAAAAGGAACTAGGCGAACCAGCAAAAAGCACCAAGGCCGTCGGTCTGGGTCAGTCTCAGACCTCGGGGGAACATAGTGCGGCAACTCGCGGCATTGGACTTAATCGTGAGGATCCTGAGCCTTCTTTCATTCTTTTGACTGCTTCTAGTAACAAAACAATTCTCGTTACCACGCTCGAACTGGTTCACAACGCAAGTTAGTTTTCTTACCCATTTAGAAACGGCAGGGGCACAACCGCAGTAATAAGTCAGGAGGACTAAGGTGACTGCAATAATAAAACGATTTTCTAACGTTCTGGTAGCCACGTCTCTTTTATGCGGCCTTAGTTTCGTCGTCGTGCACAAGACGAGCGCAGCTTTGGATTTGCCGCAAACTGATCAAGCCGGCACAGCTTTACAGGAAGGACGCCGGCTCTTGAAGCGTGGCAAGAGCGATCAGGCGCTTTCGCAACTGCAAAAGGCGCTGAACCTTTATACGACTGCGAAAAACAATCACGGCATTGCGGCGACCGAGAATGAGCTTGGCGATCTCTATTTGCGACAGGGTGAATACAACGTCGCACTGGAACACTACAAGCATGCGCTCGAGGGTTTTGTCGATGCCGATAAGAAGAATGAACAGACTACCGCTGCTGCCAGCCTGGTTGATAGTCGACTGGCCAATGCAAACATCGCAGACGATAAGTTCAACGCCAACTTGATGCTCGCGAAGATTGGCGACGTTAACTTTCGCCTGGGTCGCCTGGCAGAGGCGAGTTCGGCTTACGGCCAGATGCAGGTAAAGAAACCGGAGGCCCCCGCGTCAAAAGTCGGACGCCGGTTTGGTGGTCTTGGCGCGATCATGGGCGGCGTATCTACCGGCCACGTTGGAGTTGCAGCACCAACCAGCGCACTTACTGTCGCGCTTGAGGCAAAAAAGGAACTCGACGAGTATCGCGTTTCAATTGTTTACTCCAGCTACGAGTTGGGCATGGGGCGCATTGCTTATGCACAAAACGATCTCGAGTCTGCCAAGAAACATTTTCAGAACGCGCTGGACGCGACAGGCAGCAGTCTCGGCGGCATCGCCAAGCTGGGCCAGACACGACGCTTTCGAGCTGCCGCACGCACCAGCCTGGGAGACGTCGCCTTGCGTCAGGGACGATTGAAAGACGCCAGTAAATCATACACAGACGCCATCAAGGGTGCACAGGATGATAAGCGCATTGATCTTGTTTGGCCGGCACAGCGGGGTTTGGGAAAAAGCTTGTGGCTGCAAGGCACACAGGAAACCGACGCCAAGAAATCGTTGTCACTACGCGAGTCAGCGCTGAAAAATTATCGCGACGCTCTGCAAACGATCGAGACGTTGCGCTCGGGCAGCTTGCGTGCTGATGAGGCGCGCACCACTTTCCTCGCCACCACTAAAGATGTGTTCGATGAGACGACGGGTGACCTGGCCGAAATGGCATTGTTGTCCGCGCCCGCAGGCGGCCAGCTCTCTGGCAAGGCACTTGATTATGCCGCGGAAGCATTCAAAGTTTCCGAACAGTCGCGCGCGCGCTCGCTGCTGGACCTACTCAGTGAAACCGGATCTTCGATTACCGAAGGCATCCCCGCTGATTTACTAAAGCGCAAACAGGAGAACCTCGATCGGCAGCAGGAGATTGCGGAAGAACTTTTGGGAGTCAGCCTCACTCCGGACCAGCAAAAGAAAAAGCCGTCGGACCTGGAAGCGGAACTTGAACAGTTGCAGACGGGTTTTGACGATATCGAAAACCAGATCCGGACTGCGAGCCCGCGCTATGCCAGCTTGACAGGAGGACAGCCACTATCGCTTGCAGATGCACAACAACGCGTGCTCGACGATCAGACGGTGCTACTTGAATACAGTTTGCAGCCTGACGCTTCGTATCTTTGGGCCATCAGCAAATCAGGCGTCAGTTTGTTCAAACTTCCGGCGCGCCCGGCGTTGGAGAAGCTCGCCACGGATCTGCGCGCGCAACTGATTCCTTCAAAGCTGCAGCGCCGCATAGTCGGAATTGACGTGACGGCTGATCCGCAACGCGGTCTCGGCGTTAGCGCGACGCCTTTCGCAGAAGACGCAGCGGCGTTTGTCACGGCTTCGAACGCGGTTTACAAAGCTGCGCTTGAACCCGCGGCGGCGGTCATCACCGACAAGCGGTTGCTGATAGTTCCTGACGGAGCGCTCAATTACGTTCCTTTTGAAGCGTTCGTAACGTCGGCGCCGAGCGCGGATTATTCCTCGCTTCCTTATCTAATTAAGTCAAACGAGATCGTTTATGCGCCCTCAGCTTCTGTGGTTGGCGCCATCAGGCAACAGGGAAACACTCGCAGCGGCACCGCGATGTTGATCGTCGCCGACCCCGTTTTCAATTCTAAAGACACGCGTGCGCGTTCTGCTGTTTCGTCGTCGGCGAATGCCGAAACGCGTGGCTTGGGAATTCAAAGCGCACTCACGGATGTTGCCGGCGCAGATGCTGCGGCCTCGGCAGAATCAAGCAAGATGCAAGGCTTGCCGCTGGTGCGACTCGCCGGCACGCGCCTGGAAGCCGAACAGATTGTGAAACTGGCCAAAGCGTCCCATACGCAAGCCGACGTTTGGCTGGATCTCGATGCCAGCGAAGACAATGTTGACGCGCGCGACATCACTAAGTACCGCATCCTGCATGTTGCCACACATGGCTTGCTCAATGCCGAACGGCCACAGTTCACCGGCCTGGTGCTTTCGCTGGTGGGTAACAAGAATGAGGACGGCTTTTTGCGCACCGACGAAGTTTTCAACCTGAAACTGGGCACGCCCCTGGTAATGCTTTCGGCATGCGAAACAGGTCTGGGAAAAGAGAAACGCGGCGAAGGCGTGATGGGTCTGACGCGTGCGTTCATTTATGCGGGCGCGCCAACTGTCGGCGTCAGTCTCTGGTCTGTAGCGGACAAATCAACCGCCGATTTGATGACTGACTTTTATAAGCGCCTACTGGCTTCGCAAACCGCATCGCCTTCGGGGGCGATGCGTGAGGCACAACTCGCGATGATCGCGGGCAAGAAATACAGTGCGCCATTTTATTGGGCGCCGTTCGTGCTCATCGGCGACTGGCACTGAATCGCGTTGCAACGCGAGGAAGTTTGGGGCGAGAGAATCAAGCTTTCGAGTAAGTCTATGAGCATTAAGTTTCGAGGGAACAAGACTGGTCTATTAGTTTGTCTTCTGCTCACCTTTGGCATGGCGCCGGTAAATAATCACAGTCTCGGTGGAACCCATTCGACAGGGTCGTCAACTGCGCCCGAAAAGCCTCGCGAAAACGCGGTCAAGGATTTTCATTCTTATGCGAATCCAGCGGACGTGCGCTTGCGACATCTCGATCTTGCCTGGGATGTATTGTTCGACAAGAAGATTTTGCAGGGCACGGTGGTGCTTACTGTCGAAAGAGTTTCGTCAGATCTGCACGCGCCTTTGATTCTCGATACCCGCCACTTGAACATCGAACAGGTCGAGACTTCGGTCGGCGGATCGAATTTCAAGGAGGCGAAATTCACTGTCGGTCAGTCGGATCCTATCCTCGGCGCGTCGCTGACTATTCAACTACCTGAAAAAGTCGATCGAGTTCGAATCCGCTATTCCACCAACCCGGACGCGTCTGGTTTGCAATGGCTTGAACCGCCGCAAACTGCCGGGAAGAAAAATCCGTTCATGTTCACGCAGTCGGAATCCATCCATGCTCGAAGCTGGATCCCTTTGCAGGACACCCCGCAGGTTCGCGTCACATACACAGCGCGCGTGCGCACTCCCCATAACCTGCTCGCGGTGATGAGTGCGGAGAATGATTCGCGCACGCTGCGTGATGGCGACTACAGCTTCAAAATGCTGCAACCTATTCCCTCGTACCTGATCGCGTTGGCGGTCGGCGATCTGAGCTTCAAATCTTTGGGCCCGCGCACCGGCGTTTACGCTGAGCCTTCGGTTGTTGATAAAGCTGCCAACGAATTTGCGGATACTGAAAAGATGGTCGCGACGACTGAAAAACTTTATGGTCCGTATCGCTGGGGTCGTTACGATTTGCTGGTTCTACCGCCCAGCTTTCCTTACG
>JBDUCB010000206.1:0-2748 GCA_040003695.1 bacterium | reverse complement strand
TGGAGACTTTGGACGTTTCTTCATGGGTGAGATTTGGGATTCGTACTCAAAGTGAGGAGGGAAACTAGGCGGTGCCCCAGCGGCCGAACTGACGCAGCTTGGTATAGCGTCTCGTCAGTCTTTCGTCCTGGCTACAACTAACTGCTTCCGCAAGTCGCTCGCTTAAAGCGGCATCGAGATAACGCGCCGCCTGATCATAGTCATTATGCGCCCCGCCCGGCGGCTCTTTAATAATCTTGTCGACAAGGTTCTCCGCAAACAGATCCTGTGCGGTCAGCCGCAGCTCGGTTGCTGCCTGGTCCGCCTGCTTAGCGTCCTTCCACAGAATAGCCGCGCAGCCTTCCGGGGAAATTACGGAATAGATTGAGTTCTCCAACATCATCACTTGATCGCCAACGCCGATCGCCAATGCGCCGCCCGAGCCACCCTCGCCGATGACCGTTACAATCACAGGAACTTTCAGCTTCGCCATTTCGCGTAGGTTGTAGGCAATGGCTTCGGCCTGTCCTCGCTCTTCAGCATCAATGCCCGGATAAGCACCCGGCGTGTCAATCAAAGAAAAAATCGGCCGCCCAAATTTTTCGGCAAGTTTCATTACGCGCAAAGCCTTGCGATAGCCTTCAGGCTTTGGCATTCCGAAATTTCGATAACTGCGTTGTCTTGTATCACGACCTTTCTGATGTCCCACCACGACGACAGGCAAACCATGAAACCGCGCTGAGCCGCACACGATGGCCGGGTCGTCAGCGAATCTACGATCGCCGTGCAACTCGACGAATTCATCGAACAAGCGCTCAATGAAATCCAGCGTATAGGGACGATCCGGATGACGCGCCAACTGCACCCGCTCAAAGGCCGTCGTGCTCTCGGTCGCTTCCGGCGTCGCTTCCTCTGCCGCCGCTTCTTTCTTCTTGGATTTAGCCACGTTCTTCTTAATCTTCGTCAATTGCCACCGCTTGCGGCAAAAGCCATTTTCTCGACCTTGAGACCGCAACCCATTTGCTTCAGCGCCGTTTCCAGTTTCTCACTGCGCTCAAGTCGCAAAGAAGAGTTTACTTTGATACGTACCACCAAACCGTCAGCCAGTGATGTTTCCAATGCGATGTCGCAAGTTCCAGGATGCGTGTTTATCAGGTGAAGTATGCCATCAAACACTTGCGCTGGATCCTCCGGTTGGGAAACACGCAACACCAGCAATTCCCTCGCTTTGATGATCTCATCCAGGCTCTGCACGTGATCTACGATTATCGATGGTGGGCCATCTTCACTGATTTCCAGCCTGCCGCTCACCAAGGCCGGCAGTTCGTTCCTCACCACCACTGAAAACTTTCGGAATGTTTCCGGCCATAGAACGCACTTTGTGCCGCCCGCTTCGTCTTCCAGGCGTAACAGCGCAAACCGGTCGCCCTTCTTCGTAGTTCGCGGTTGTACATCACTAATGATGCCACCGATCGTAACTCGCGAACCACTGGCGAGCATTGGTAGCTCAGCAGACTTAAGTGCCTTCGCTGCTTGCAACGCCGCCGCATAATTAGCCAGCGGGTGGCTGGTGACGTAAAAGCCGAGCGCAGCTTTCTCAGCCAACAGAAGCTGGGAGCGGGTCCAGGGTGTTGCGGCGGGGGCCAACTGCTCGACCACGCCAGGGTCATCGCTAACCGAAGCAAACAGACCACTCTGCCCCTGGATACGTTCTCGCTTGGCGCGTTGAGCGCAGGCCAGGGCGGCGTCGATCGAATTCGCCAATGCGCCGCGCCAATCATGCAGGTCGCGCGTTTCTGGTTTCAGCGAGTCGAACGCGCCGCCGCCAACCAATCCTTCCATCACTCGCTTGTTCAAACTTCCCTGTCCCATTCTTTCGGCGAAATCAAAGAATGATTTGAAAGGACCAGCCTTGCGCGCTTCTATTATCGAGTTGACGATAGATTGACCCAGTCCCTTAATGGCCGCCAGCCCATAACGAATAGCACCGCTGAGCGGAGTGAAGCCGGAAAAGCTTTCATTAACGTCCGGCGGCAGCAACATGATTCCTTGCGTTTTGAGCTCTTTCGAATACTTGAACACCTTGGCTGCGTCCTGTGCTTCGCTGGACAACACAGCAGCATAGAAGTGTTCGGGAAAGTGCGCTTTAAGATAGGCAGTCTGAAATGCCAGAAAGGCGTATGCGACCGCGTGGCTGCGAGGGAAACCGTAGTCAGAAAACTTGGCCATCAACGAAAAGATCTTTTCTGCTTTATCTTTCTTGATGCCGCGCTCGACCGCTCCACTAACGAACTTCTCCTCATGCAGCGCCATCTCCTCTCGCTTCTTCTTGCCCATGGCGCGACGCATCAGATCGGCTTCGCTGAGCGTGTAACCGGCGAGCTTCTGCGCCAACTGCATGATCTGTTCCTGATAGACGAGGACTCCAAAGGTATTGCTTAAGATCTCCTTCATTTCCGGAACGAGGTAGCGCACAGTCTTCTGTCCCCGGTGGCGCTGGATAAACTCCTCCACCATCCCGCCATCGAGCGGTCCTGGACGATAAAGCGCATTAAGGGCGGAAAGGTCTTCAACATCTTTTGGCTTAAGCTTCCGACAAATCTCCTGCATGCCTGAAGACTCAAACTGAAATACCGCATCCGTGCGCCCTTCGCCAAAAACTGCCATTGTTTTAGCGTCGTTAAGCGCGATATCGGGCCAGTTAATCTCCGTCTCAAGCAACTGCTTAATCGTCTTTAAGCAATCATTTATAACAGTTAAAGCGGTAAG